>CAKURH010000021.1 GCA_934675625.1 uncultured Kiritimatiellota bacterium | reverse complement strand
TTGTAGGGCACCTTCCCCGCCGTCGAGACGATCTCGTTCGTGAAGTTGTCGTACTCGTCCACGATCACGTAGACGCCAAGTCCGAGGCGCTTGGCAATTTCAAGGATCCGGCTGTACTTTGACTCGGCTCCAGGCGTGTGCAGAAGCTCGTCCACGTCCGCAAACGGCGCGAACTGCGCCTGATGCGCGAAGATGAAGTTGTAGAGAACCGTGTCAAGGTATGCCTCAAACTTGTCGGCCCACGTCGCGCCCAAGCAGACGTTGACCTGAGAGAAGTCGAGCGAGAGGACGAAGTACCGGCTCGCGTTCGCCGTCGGGCTCCTGCCGATGTCGAGCCCGCCGAAGAGCCGGTCGAAGTTTTCCTTCTCCGCGACGTCATAGTAGCACCTGAGCGTCTCGCAGAGGAGCGACTTCCCGAACCGTCGTGGCCGCACGAAGAAGAGGAAGTTCGCGCGCGCCTCTATCTTGCGGATGAACGCGGTCTTGTCGACGTAATAGAAGTCCTCCAGACGGATGCGCTTGAAGTCCTTGACGCCGTAGGGTATCTGCTCGGGTCTCATGGGTTGATAGTATACCATAATAACCGTGTGTGCCGCCGATGGATGTTTTGACGGGCTTCCAGACAAGCGGCTTTCGGACGAGCCGCGACCGCCACAAGCCGTCCGCCGCCGTTCGCCTCGGAGAAACCGTTCGTAATCGTCAGTCCGCAGATTTCAATGTCGCAGTCATTGACCTTGTCCGCGTTGACGGTTAGGCAACGCGTCTTCTTCTGTCCGTCCAGAATTGTCGTCTCGACCGCCGTTTCGCCCGTCGCCGGATCCCAGCTCGTCACGCGCTGACTCAGGTTGGAGACGACAATCGGCTGGGTCAGCGCATACACGCCCGGCAGAATGCGAATCGTCTCGCCCGGCCCCGCCGCGTCAATGGCCGCCTGAATGTCAAGCGCCGGGGCTTCGGACGTATCGTAACGCGCACCCGCCGCCGGCACATAGCCGTTCGCCTCGGCCCAAGCCGGCGTCGCCACATAACGGTAGAGCGACGATGCCTCCACACTCGAATCGGCCACCACGGAGCCGGCTGCGAGCCCAACAGTAAGCATTAAGTTCTTATCTTTGGCGCACGACGTGCTTATATTTTACGCATCCCGTCACGGTGCTTTGAGACACGTCCAGCATCCCCTCCCGTTTCTCGGAACTCATTCTCACCCGACAGCCGACAAGCTCACTTCTTCGGTTCGGGATTCTCCTTCAGAATCTTCTCGGCCGCCGCGACGAGCGCCGGGTCGGAAAAGAGCGTCGTGACGACCGTCGCGTAGCCACGCGCGCCGTGGACGTCGCCCTTCGCCAAGGCATTCTGCGCAAGCGCGAGATACGCCGCGCCGCGCGCCGCCGGATGCCCCGCGTTCAGCGTCACGGCAGTCTTCAGCGTCTCTTCCGCCGCCGCGTGCTCGCCCGCGCGGCACTCCAGCTTGCCGAGGGCCAGCGCCGCCGTCGCCGCCGCTTCCGTCTTCACCGGCTCGGCGAGCGCCTTGCGATAGGCGGCGATCGCCGCCGTGAAGGACTGGCGCGACTCCTCGTAGCGGCCCAGCATCGTCCACCCCGCCTGCCGCCAGTCGGGCGTCTTCTCCGCCGTCAGCGCCTTGGCGCAAATCGCCGCCTCTTCGCCGCCGAGCAGTTCGCCGACCGCGTGGATGCGCGCCGCGCTCATGCGCGCGCACGCGCCCTCCCGCACGAGCTGCGCGTAGGCGGCCTTGGCGGCTTCGGTGCGTCCGCCCTTCAAGTCATGTTCGGCGACCATCAGCCGCGCTTCGCGCGACTCGTCAAGCCCAAGCCCCAGCTTCAGCGCCTCGGCGAGGAAGCCCGCCGCCTCGGCCTCGTGCCCCAGGCGCATCGCCGCGACGCCGCGCCAGTAGAGCGCGCCCGCCCGCTGCGCCGCGAGCCGCCCCGTCGCGAGGGCCTCCGCGAGCAGCAGCTCGGCCTTCGCCCAGTCGGACGCGCGCGCGGCGGCCATCGCCCGCGCGTACTGCGCCTGCGCCGCCTCGTCCGTCTGCGGATGCTCCCGGACGATGCGCGCGTATTCGGCATCGGCCTCCGCACCGCGTCCGCCCTTCTCGTAGATCCACGCGAGCCGCAGGGCGTCCGCCGCCGTGCCCGCCGTCGCCGCGCGCCGCGCCGCCTCGACGGCCTTCGCCGTCTCGTTCGCCGCCACCGCCGCCGTGAACTCCAGCCGCGCGAGCTGCAGGTCGGCGTCCTTGCGGTAGCGCCCTTCCGGGTAGTCGTCCAGGTACTTGCGGAACAGGACGCGCGCCGTCTCGCCGCCCTCGGTCTGCGCCGCACAGCACGCCTTTACGTAGGCGAGGTCGTCCGTCTTCCCCTCGCCGCAGGCCGCCGCCGCGTCGGCGTATCGGCCCTCCGTGTAGTCGCACCAGACGGACAGCGTCTGCGCCTCGGCGGCGTGCGCGCCTTTCGGGAACATCTTGCGATAGCGGCGGAAGAGGCTGCCCGCCTCGCCGTACCTCTTCTCGCGGTAGCTGACCGACGCCGCGAGGAACAGCGCGTCGTCCGCGAGCGCGCCGCCGCCGAAGGCGATGCCGAGGAGGACTTCCACGCCCTTGCGGCGCGTCACCGGGTCTGCCGTCTGCGTGAGGAGCGTGCCGCGCCGCAGGTCGGCGTAGGCGGCGTAGCGGCCCTTCGGCTCCGCCGCCACGCACCGCCGCAGGATCTCCGCGTCGTTGCGCGCGACGCCGAGATGGTAGAGGGCCGCCGCACGCACGGACGGCGCGACGCGGTCGGTGTCGAGCGCCGCGAGCCGCCGCAGGCGGTCGTCGCCTGACGCGACCAGCGCGAGCTGCAGACGCGCCGCGCCCGCGTACTTCGAGTCGGGCGACTTCGCGACGAGCGCGGCGTAGTGGCGCGCCGCGTCGTCCGCCCGGCCCGTCGCCCGCGCGCATTCCGCGAGGCGGTAGGCGAGCTCGTCCGCCGCGATCGACGCCTCCCCGACGAGCGCGCGGTACTCGACGTCGGCGGCCGCGTAGTCGCCCCTGTTGAAGAGGCGGTCGGCCATCGCCAGCCGGTCGGCCGGCAGGACGGACAGCGCCGCGAGGAGAAGGCCGAGCGTCATTTCGCCGCGCCCTCGGTCGCGAGCGAGAAGTTCCAGACGTCCGCCGCGCGACACGTGTCGATCACCTCGACCAGCGTCTCGTACTTCGTCTCGCGGTCGGCGCGGATGATGACCGGCTGGCCCGGATAGAACTTCGAGATGCGCTGGAGCCGCGCCTTCAGGTCGGCGCGCGACCACGTCGCGCCGTTGACGCGCACCGTGCCGTCCTTCGCGAGGTTCACGATGATCTCGCCCGGCAGGCGCTCGGGCTCGCTCGCCGTCTCCGCGCTCGGCAGCTTGATCGAGATCTCGCTCTCCCACTGGGAGAAGACGCTGACCGTCACGAAGAAGCAGAGCAGGAGGAAGATGACGTCGAGCATCGACGTCAGCGCCAGCGCGGGCGCCTTGGAGCGTGGCGTGTCGAAGCTCATTTCCGCGCCGCTCCGCCGACGAGTTCCTCGCACGCCTCCTCCAGCTCGGCGATGCGCTTCGCGCAGCGGCGGCGGAAGAAAGCATACGCGACGAGCGCGGGAATCGCGACCACAAGGCCGAAGATCGTCGTCACGATCGCCTGCGAGACGCCCTGCGCGAGCACGACCGGCTTCGCGCCGGCCGAGACGTCGCTCGCAATGCCGCCGAAGGCCTGGAACATGCCGAGCACCGTGCCGAGAAGGCCGACGAGCGGCGCGACCGCCGCGATGTCCGCCAGCCAGTCCACGGCCGCGTTCGCCCGCGCGGCGATGCGCTTGCCCTCCGCCGCGAGATCCTTCGCCTCCTGCAGCCGCTTCAGGGCGGACGGCACGAAGACGAAGCGCATCTGCGCGATCCAGAGATAGAGGACGACCGCGAGCGCAAAGACGGAGATTCCCGCCAAGACCCACATCAAGGGGCCGCCGTACGCCCAGGCCTGTCCAAAGGTTATGTCGTTCATTTCATCGAGCCTTTCTGCTGCTGTTCTTCCTCGGTTTCACTGAAGTTTTGTAGTATAGCATATTTTCCGCCGTCACATGAACAGCCTGCGCCGCTGTCTTCCATACAATTATACCACTTGTATGCACACGACCCCAAATGATAGACTACGCACCGTTTCGCCGAAAGGACGGCGGACGAACCTTCAAGAAGGAGAAAAGACAATGGCAGAAGACCGGCAGACACTGAACCGAAACCTCGCGCAGATGCTCAAGGGCGGCGTGATCATGGACGTGACGACGCCCGAGCAGGCGAAGATCGCGCAGGACGCGGGCGCATGCGCCGTCATGGCGCTGGAGCGCATCCCCGCCGACATCCGCGCAGCCGGCGGCGTGAGCCGCATGAGCGACCCGGCGATGATTCGCGGCATCCAGGAGGCCGTCACGATTCCCGTCATGGCGAAGTGCCGCATCGGCCACGTCGCCGAGGCGCGCATCCTGGAGGCGATCGAGATCGACTACATCGACGAGAGCGAAGTCCTCTCGCCCGCCGACGACCTCTACCACATCGACAAGACCGCTTTCAAGGTGCCGTTCGTCTGCGGTGCGCGCGACCTCGGCGAGGCCCTGCGTCGCATCGGCGAGGGCGCGACGATGATCCGCACGAAAGGCGAGCCCGGCACGGGCGATGTCGTGCAGGCCGTCCGCCACATGCGCAAGATGCAGGCCGAGATCCGCCGAATCGCCGCACTGCGCGAGGACGAGCTGAACGAGGCGGCGAAGCAACTCGCCGCGCCGCTCGACCTCGTGCGCGAGGTGCATCGGCTCGGCAAGCTGCCCGTCGTCAACTTCGCGGCAGGCGGCGTCGCGACGCCGGCGGATGCCGCGCTCATGATGGAGCTTGGCGCGGAGGGCGTGTTCGTCGGCTCCGGCATCTTCAAGAGCGGCGACCCCGCAAAACGCGCGGCGGCAATCGTACAGGCCGTCACGAACTGGCAGGACTCCGCCCTGCTCGCGAAGCTGAGCGAGAACCTCGGTCCCGCGATGGTCGGCATCAACGCCGACGAGATCGAGACCATCATGGAAGAGCGGGGCAAGTAAGATGCGCATCGGCGTATTGGCCGTGCAGGGCGCGTTCGCCGAACACGAACGCGCCTTTGCGGACATCGGGGCGGAGACGTTCGAGATTCGCCAGCTGCGCGACCTCGAACAGCCCTTCGACGCGCTCGTGTTGCCGGGCGGCGAATCGACCGTGCAGGGCAAGCTCCTCCATGACCTCGGGCTCTTCGCGCCACTGAAGGCGCGGATTGCGGCGGGGCTGCCCGTCTTCGCGACGTGCGCGGGGCTCATCCTGCTCGCGGAACGCCTCGACGGCGACCCGACCGTCTGGTTCGGCGTCCTGCCCGTGACGGTGCGGCGCAACGCCTACGGACGCCAGCTCGGCAGTTTCGCGGCGACAGGCGCGTGCGGCGACCTCGCCGACGTGCCGATGACGTTCATCCGCGCGCCGTCCATCGTGTCCGTCGGCGCGGGCGTCGAGACGCTTTCGACGGCGAACGGACAGCCCACCGCCGTCCGCTGGCGCAACGTCTGGGCGTTCGCGGGACACCCCGAACTGACGGACGACCGCCGGATCTTTCAGGCGTTCTGCCGCGCGCGCTGAAGCGACGGCCCTGATTTGCACAAAAGCCCTCAAAGATGGTATACTCTATGAACATTTATGACCAAACCCAAGATTCTCATCGTCGACGACGAAAAGCCCCTGCGCGACATGCTCGCGAAGTGGTTTGCGCCGTCGTATGACTGCCTGACGGCGCCGGACGCGACCGAGGCGCTGCGGCTCGTCCGGGAAAACCCCGACCTCGCGCTGATGATTTCCGATGTGAAGATGCCGGGCGAAAGCGGCGTCGAACTCCTCAAGAAGGCAAAGGCCGAAAACCCCGCGATGGCGGCGATTCTCCTCACGGCCTACGGCACGGTTGACCTCGCCGTCGAGGCGATGAAGGACGGGGCGGACGACTTTTTCCAGAAGCCGGTGACAGACCTGAAGGCCTTCGAGCTGCGCGTCGCGAAGGCAATCCGCACGTCGAACCTCGAAAAGGAAGTCGCCCAGCTCAAGAGCCAGCTCGGCGCGGAACTCGAAAGCTTCACGGGCCAGTCGCCGGCGATGCAGCGCGTCTACACGCTCATCCGCAAGGTCGCGCCGTCGGACGCGACGATTCTCGTCGAGGGACCAAGCGGCTCGGGCAAGGAGCTCGCCGCGCAGGCGATCCACCGCCTCTCGAAGCGCGCAAAGGGCCCGTTCGTCGCCGTCGAATGCTCGGCGTTTTCGGGCGACCTCCTGAAGTCGGAACTCTTCGGCTACGAACCCGGCACGTTCACGGGCGGCCTCAAGGACGGCAAGAAAGGCTGCATCGAGGAGGCGGACGGCGGTACGCTCTTCCTCGACGAGATCGGCGAGATCGACATGCCGACGCAGATCGCCCTTCTCCGCACGATCGAGACGAAGTCCGTCCGTCGCCTCGGCGGCGCGGCAGAGAAGCCCGTCGACTTCCGGCTCGTCGCCGCGACAAACCGCAACCTCGCGAAGATGGTGGCGGACGGCGCGTTCCGCGAAGACCTCTACTACCGGCTGAACGTCATCGACGTGCGCATGCCGGCCCTGAAGGACCACCCGGAGGACATTGCCCTTCTGGTCGCGCGGTTCCTGAAGGAGTTCTCCGCCGCGAACGGCGGCACGGTCACCGGCATCGAGCCGACGGCCCTGAAAGCGCTCGAAACCTACCCCTGGCCCGGCAATGTCCGCCAGCTCCGCAACGCCGTCGAGAAGATGGTCGTCCTCGCGTCCGGCCCGAAGCTGACGGTCGAAGACCTGCCCGTCGAGATTGCGGAAGCGCAAGAGGCGGGCGCGAAAGGCGCGGATGACGCAAGGGACGAGTGGACGCGAGAAACGAGAGAATCGAGCAGCGGGCGAGACAAAAGCGGCGAAAGCGACAAGCCCGCGCCGACGCTCGCCGAGACGGAGAAGGCCCAGATTCTCGCGATGCTCGCGGAATGCCGCAACAACAAGTCGAAAGCCGCCGAACGCCTCGGCATCTCGCGCCGCACGCTCCACCGCAAGCTCAAGGAATGGAACGCATGAGCAACGCCTACTACGACAACCTTCCCACGCAGATGTTCACGCTGCGCAGCCGGCTCCTGAAGATTCCGAACCTGAAGCTCATCGAGAAGATCGGCGACGGCGGCATGGCGACCGTATGGAAAGCCTGGGACATTCCGAACCAGCGGCTTGTCGCCGTCAAGATCCTGAACAAGGAGTTCGCCTCCGACGGCGCCGAAGTGCGCCAGTTCCGCGCCGAAGAGCGCATCATGGAGGAGATCAAGCATCCCGGCATCGTCCAGGCCTACGATTTCGACAACGGCAACGGCAACTGGTACTACATCATGGAGTATGTGGACGGCTACACGTTCGCCGACCTGCTCAAGCGCAAGCAGCACGTGCGCGAGGCGGACTGCCTGCTCATCTGCGAGTCCATCGCCTCCGCGCTCGACTACGCCTGGAACGACCATGGGGTCGTGCACTGCGACGTGAAGCCCGAGAACATCATGATCAACACGGACGGCGTCATCAAGCTCACGGATCTCGGCATCTCGCGCCGCTTCGAGTTCAAGGACGGTCCGCAGACGGCCCCCGACCAGGTGCTCGGCACGCCCGCCTACATCTCGCCCGAACAGGTCTACGGCGACGTCGAGCTCGACTGCCGCGCCGACATCTACGCGCTCGGCGCGACGCTCTTCCACCTCGCGACGGGGCGCGTCCTCTTTCCGGGGCTCGACACGGACAACATGATGCGCGCGCACTGCGACGAGGGCACGCAGGCGCGTGACCCGCGCTTCTACCGCCCCGAGCTCTCAGAGGGCTTCTGCCAGATGCTGGAGCTGATGCTCGTCAAGAACCGCGACTACCGCATCGACTCGTGGAAGAGCGTCTTCCAAATGTGTCGCGACATCGAGGCCGGCAGCGCATTCAAGCCGCGCGACACGGCCAACGCCAACTCGTCCGTCAAGCTCGGCGCGGGCTAAGGCTAACTAGGGCCTATCACCGCGCGATAGTAGGCCCGTCGGCCCGACAGATCGCGCGAACCGTCCTGCGAGGAGTCTCCGCCATCGCCACACGTCAGTCTATCTGACGTGACAAGCCATTCCCCTCGGCGAGATGCGTTTCCACAAGCGAAAGCCCCGAGGCGATGGGCGATCCTCTTCGTCCTCTCGTGCGACTGTCGGCTCCTCCGGGCCAAAGGCGGCTTGCGCCGCCGCTTCGCCACGATCTGCGATTCTCAACATGGGCAGAAAAATCTCTGCGGCCTCTGCGCCTCTGCGTGATAAAATCCGAATGTGAGTGGTGTCGTGCGCGCGGAGGGGTGGGAAGTGGCGCGAGTGGGAGCGAGGGTTTGCTGGCGTCGGAGAGGTCTCGTCCGCAGCCCGTGGTTTTGCCGAGGCACGGCAGGCTGAAGCCGGCCGATTGTCTTCGTCGAGAAGCGCAAACCTGAGCGACGAGACCGAGCGAACAGCTTCCCGCTCCGACGCGCGAGCTGTCGGGCCGACGGGCCAAGACTTGCGACATGCTATTATACCACCACTGTCGCGCAGAGAGAGGATTCTCTTTCTCAGCCGCCGTCGAAGCCCATGCCGGAGGCGCGGGTCGAGCGCGGCGCCGGGCCGTCGGGAATCGTCTGCGGCACCGTCTTCGCGGCGGCGCTCAGGTCTGCATGCGATCCGCCCGTGACCGGCACGAACGTCACCGTCCACGCCTCGCGGCGGTTCGGGAAGGCGTAGCCCGCGAGCGGGCCCGGCCCGCAGCTGCCGTTGCCGAGCCCCAGCTGCCGCAGGTCGAGGTTCAGCATCACCTCCCTGCGCGGGAACATCGGCGCGTGGAACCTCTCCTTCGAGCCGTCGCCCCACGTTCCCGCGCCGCGATGGCGCTGAAGCTCCAGCTCCTCCCGCCCGTAGTGCAGGGCCTGCACGAACAGGGGGACAGACCCCTTCACGAGCACGCCGTCGCCCGCGCCGTCGAGGAACGCCGCCCAGCGGACGTCCGACTTGTAGCCGTTGTCCTGCGGCCGCGCGTACTCGACGTACTGCTCCGTCACGGTCGACTCCCAGTACGCGACGTCCGACCCTGAGCAGCGGTCGACGTAGTTCTCCCACGGGCCGCGTCCGTAATAGCGCACGTCCTCCATGGCGGGGCCGAGGATCAGTGAGAGCCCAAGGCGCGGCAGCTGCGGCAGGTCGCCGCGCGGCGTCGTCACGTTCGCGAGCTCGACCGAGCCGTCGCCCCGGAACGTCCACGTCTGATCGTGCGTAAACGCCGCGCTCTTCGAGCCCGTCACCTCGACGACGGCGCGGATGCGCACCGACCCGTCCGGCAGCCGCTCGACCTTTGCGGGGCGCGGATGATAGCGCAGCTGCGTGAGCCCCGAGGCGTAGAACGCCTTGCGGACGCCCGCATCGTTGTCCGTGAACGCCCGCTGGCAGGTGAGGCGCGGCCCCCGGCAGATGCCCTGCTCGTCCGCGAGAATCGTCTTGCCGTTCAGGACGAGCCGCGACAGCGTGCCCGTCCGTTTCGAGAAGACGCTCGCCGTCACGCCGCCGCGCACGCGAATCTCGTCCGCCGTCTCGTCGAACGTGCAGACGCCCGCCACGGCCGCGCGCGGCGCGGGCTTCGGCGGCTTCCCGTATGTCAGCTGGTCGTGCGCGACCTCCCAGCCGCGCGGCGCCCACGGACGGTCTTCCTTCAGCGTGAATGCGACCCGGTAGAAGTGCTCGGCGTCGGCGCGGACGAGGCCCGCGTCCGGCTGCGGCAGAACGAGGTCGCCTTCGCTCTGCGGCGCGAGGTGCGGCACCGCAAGCGGCCCGCCCGCGACCTTCACGCCGTCCGCGAAGAGCGCCCATGCGCCGTCATAGGCGTCCGCGAACGTGAACGCCGCGCGGTTGACGAGTTTCGCCCGCCCCGTCGCCGCGTCCGCGCAGACGACCTCCAGATCCTGCTGGACGTGCGCGACTTCCGTCAGCTTGGCCGACCACTCGCGCTTCGGGCCGATGACGCCGTTCACGCAGAAGTTCGCGTCGTTGGGCCGCTCGTCCCAGTCGCCGCCATAGCCCCAATAGGAGATGCGCTTCCCGTCCGGCCCAATGCGGTCGGTGTCGATCTTCACCGTCTGGTCATACCAGTCCCAGACGCAGCCGCCGGAAAGCGACGGATGCGCGCGATAGACGTCCCAATACTCGCGGAAGTTGCCCATCGCGTTGCCCATCGCGTGCGCATACTCGCTCTGGTGGAACGGCGCCCATTTCGCGAGCCGCGCGAGCTCCTCCAGCGTCAGGTAGCCGTGGCCGTGGATCTTGAAGTTCTCGTTGTCGTTGCGGTTCATGTAGAGGCGCGTGTCGTCGAGCGCCAACATCGCGCGGTGCGCAATCTCGTAGTTGGGGCCTGTCCCCGCCTCGTTGCCGAGCGACCAGAGGTAGATGGACGGATGGTTGCGGTAGAACGCCACCATGCGCGCGCAACGCTCCGTGATGCTTTTCGCCCACGACGGCGGATAGGCGAGCGACTTGAGGCCGTAATAGGTTCCGTGCGACTCCACGTTCGCCTCGCACTGCACGTAGAGCCCGTAGCGGTCGCACAGGTAGTAGAAGTAGGGGTCGTTCGGATAGTGCGCCGTGCGCACGGTGTCGAAATTGCCCTTCTTCATGAGGAGGACGTCCTGCCGCATCTCCTCGCGCGTCACGGCGCGGCCGTGGACGGACGAGGCGTCGTGGCGGTTCACGCCCTTGAACTTCAGCGGCTTGCCGTTGAACAGGATCTCGCCCGCCGGCGTCAGCCGCACCTCGCGGAAGCCGACCTTGCACGTGCGGATGTCGTCGCCCTTCGTGAGGACAAGCGTGTAGAGGTAGGGATCCTCCGCGCTCCAGAGGCGCACGTCCTTCACCGGCGTTTCCACGGGACGGAAGTCGGCGTCGTAGAGCGTCCACGCCGCGCCGGGGCAGTCGACCTCGATGCGCCCGTCGAGATGCGTCCGCACGGCATAGTCGCGGATGCCGTCCGTCGGCTCGGCCCAAAGCGTGACGCCCCGGTAGATGCCGGAGAAGCGGAAGAAGTCCTGATCCTCCAGATAGCTGCCGTCCGACCAGCGGTAGACCTCGACGGCGAGGGTGTTAAGAGGTTGAGAAGTTGAGGGGTTGAGGTAGGGGGTGATGTCGAACTCGGAGGGTAGGCAGCTGTCCTCGGCGTAGCCGACCTTCTGGCCGTTGACCCACACGTAGTAGGCGGAATAGACGCCGTCGAACCGCAGGATGACCCGGCGCCCCTTCCATTCCGGCGGCACCGTGAAGCGCGTGCGGTAGCTGGAGACGGGGTTGTAGGCGTCGCCGATGAACGGCGGGTTGTTGACGTGCGGATAGAGGATGTTGACATAGCCCGGCGAGCCGAAGCCTTTCATCTCGACGCAGGACGGCACGTCGATCTCAAACCAGTCGGCGTCATCGTAGTCGGTCTTCCAGAAGTCGACGGGCCGCTGCTTCGGCGAACCGTTCCACGCGAACTTCCAGCGTCCGTTCAGCGACTTCACGTAGGGCGTTTCGGGCAGCTCAGCGGTCAGCGCGTCCGCGACGCGCGCAAGCGGATAGCCGTCGGCGCGCGCGGGCAGACGGTTGATCTCCGTCACGCACTCGTTCTCCCAGTCGCGGTTGCCGCGCCGCAGGGCCTCGACCCGCGCGCGCTCCGCCGCGAAGACGTCGGCCGGCTGCGGGCCCGCCTTCAGGTCCACGTCCGCAAAGGCGAGCGTCGGCGTGTCGAGCCCGCGCACGAAATCCGCGAACGCGCGCACGGCCCGGAGCGTCCCCTCCGCATCGCTGCCGTGGATGGCGACGATGTTGTTCTTGAGCCTCACGAACCACGCGGCCTTCGCCGCCCACGGCTGGGTCGAAACGAAGACATCGCCGCCAATCGGCGAGGAATAGGTCGAATACTGGAGCGTCACGCCCGTCCGGTGCGCGATGTCCGCGACGAGTTCGGCGACCGCCGCGCGCACCTCTTTCGTCTCGTCCGGGCCGAGCATCACCCGCGCCGCACGCGCCGGGCTCGCCAGCTCGAACGGCCCGAAGGCCAGCTTTTCAGGTTCAACAGGGGCGGCGAGACCGCAACGGGCCGCCGCCAAGGCCAAAAGGATGCCAAGGGCGAGTCTTTTCATGGTCAGGTGCTTCGGTTGGTGTTGTCTCATGGTCTGGTGCTTCGGTTGGTGTGGTCAAAAGGGTCAGCGGGCGGACGGCGCGCCTTCCGCAAACGGACGGGGACGATACACGGATCCGTCCGGATTCACGAGCAGATAGCTGACCGGCCCCACGGCCTGTCCCTGCCAGTCATACGGCGCGGCGCCGTAGTTCGAGACAATCTTCGAGCCGTCGCCGAACGACGTGAGGAAGACGTCGGGCGCGAGCGTGTCGTGGCGCGTCATCTGCTCCTTCTGGAGGTGGCGCACGGGCACGAACTCGTCCCACGCCTTCTTGATGCGCGGCACGTCCGCGAACTTGTAGGTGTAGAAGATCGGGCGGCCGCCGAACTCCACGATCTTGAGCGCGACGCGCGGATCCTCCACACCGTCGCCCTCCATCCAGCGCGGGTCGCCGCTCTTCTCCAGCTTGTAGAGGCACTTGCCGCGCGTGTGGTTCTGGCACCAGCGGTCCGACGTGTAGAGGATGATGCCGTGGTAGACGAGCTCCCAGAGCGGATAGACGCCCGTCGCGAGCTTCGGCAGCTTGCCCTCGTCCAGCAGCTTGAGGTCGCGCTCGATGTAGTTGATGTAGTCGAGGTTGCCCGCCACGTGGTCATAGCCGGACTCGCTCGCCGCCCCGCCCATCAGGCGCCGCCCCTCCGCGAGGATGCGGTTCTGGACGGCGGCCATCTGCTCCGGCGTGCAGGGATGCTTCGGGTCGCCGCAGCGTTGCGGGTAGGTGGCGGAGTAGACGTCGATGTAGTGCGGGCCGCGAATGCCAAGGGCGGCCATCTCCTTCATTTCCTGCGGCAGCCAGTGTTCCCAGGCGTATTTCTGGCACACCCAGTAACACTGCCCTCCGGCCCAGATGCCGCCCTTGTCGAGCGCGCCGTCCGCGCGCTTGCACACCCAGTCCTCGCTCCAGAGGCGCGAGCACATGTAGCCGTCCGTGTTGCTCGCGTGGAGCGCGAACTGGTAGCCGAGCGTCCGGGCCTTCTCGATCAGCCGCCCGAACGCCTCGGCGCCGCCCGCCTCCGCGCCGACCGGGAAGTGGCCCGGCACGCGCCCGTCGTAGCCGCCGTCCTGCCAGCCCGCCGAGCAGATCGAGAGCTTGTCCACGCCCGCATCCTTCAGCGCCTGGAGGAACTCCTCCGTCACGCCGAAGGGCATGTGGACGACGACCGGCGGCTCTTCGCCGCGCTTGAAGAAGAGCTTCGCGTCCTGCGCGTCGGGAATCGGCTTCGCGGCGTGCGTCTGGATGCGCACGACAATCGCGTCGCAGAGGTAGGCGAGCTCGGGGCTCTCCTTCATGCGGTCCTTGATCGTCCGCACCGCGCCCCCCTCCAGCTGGTACGCCCGGTAGGCGTGGGCGAGGCCGTTGTAGTCGGCCGCCGCGCCCGTGAGCGGACGGTAGTCGACGACGATGTCGTCGTAGGCGTTCGTGAAGAACGCCTTCACCCGGTCGCAGCGGAACCGGGGGAACGTCTCGTAGGCCCCCTTCTGCGCGACGGTCACGAAGTCGTAGTCGAAGCGCCAGGTCTTCACGTGGCCGTACCAGAGCGTGTCGCCCCGCTTGAGCCCGAAGACGGGCATGAGCTGGCGGTCCTTCACGTAGGCGCCGTCGTCCTGGTCGAGGCGGCCGTACGTGCCGCGCGCCTGGATCCAGTAGCCGTCGTCGCCCTTGCGCGCGCGCATGAACGGCGGCACCACCTCCACGCTCCAGGCGTCCGCCGGGATCTCCTCCTTCGGCAGGGTGAAGCGCAGGCCGCCGTCGGGCAGCGGCTGCAGGTCGACGGCGCGCGTCTCGGTGCGCACCGTCTTCTTCGGCGTGCCCCAGCGGATGCGCACCTCCGCCGTCTCAGCGGAGGCGGCCTGAGGCAGAAGCGCGGCAAGAGTCAGAACGAGGGGAAGGACAGTGAGAATTTTCATGGTGCGCATTATAGCAGATCCGAAGCGTCCGAATCAATGCTCCATTTTGACAAAGTTGCACTTCCTGACAGTGTGTGGTATAGCATGTCGCAAGTCTTGGCCCGTCGGCCCGACACTCTTCGCGCGTCGGAGCGGGAAGCTGCTCGCTCGGTCTCGTCGTTCGGGTTTGCGCTTCTCGCCGAAGACAATCGGCCGGCTTCAGCCTGCCATGCCTCGGCGAAACCACGGGCTGCGGGCGAGCCCTCTCCGACGCCAGCAAACCCTCGCTCCTCACTCGCGTCCCTTCCCGTCCGACAAGAGCGTGTCCGCGAGGCACTTGAACGTGTCGCCATAGCACGGGAGCCGTCCGCCTGCGAAGACCTCGCAGGGGATGCCGCGCGCGGCGCAGATCTCCTTGAAGCGGACGCCGAACGTCCCCGCATGCGTCGGGTCTTTCGCCACCTCGCCCGGCTTCGGCAGCGAGCCGTACTGCAGGAACATCTTCGGCGCGCGCGCCGGCGTGATCTTCCGCACGAGCGCCGCCGGCGAGAACCGCTCGATCCACGGCAACACCTGCTCCCGATGCGCGAGCCAGTCGTCGAAGTTCTTGAAGCCGAACGCATGCCCGCCGTAGGTCGCGTTCGGAATCCACGCCCGCGTCTCCGCCGGGTCGAGCGACGTCTGGGCGATGATCGGGCCGAGCGCCGCGACGCCGAGCGCATTGTCGTCCCTCAGTCCCAGATAGAGCGCCGTGCAGGCGCCGGCGCTGCCGCCCGCGAGGGCGAGGCGCGAAACGTCGAGGTTCCAGTCCTTCGCATGGGCCTTGACGAAGCGCACCGCCGCCTCCGCATCGTCGAGGCACGCCTTAACAGGCGGCGTGACGCCTTCGAGACGCGCGTCCCCGATGTAGCGGTAGCCCACGGCGACGACGGCGACGCCGCGCGCGAGGAGCGGCTTCAGCGACGAGCCGAGAATGTGGTCGACCATCGCGCCGCCCTCCCAGCCGCCGCCGTGCAGATAGACGATGACGGGGAACGGGCCGCCCTTACCCTGCGGCAGGAAGACGTCGAGCTTCTGCTGGAAATGCGAACCGTAGGCGACATTCTCGTGCGTCGCGGCGGGGACGGTGAAGAGCTGCTTCGAGGACGGGTTCACGTAGGCGTATTCGTTCGCGGGCTGCCGACCGAAGACGGCGGCGATGGCGCGCAGGAAGCCGTCCGAATCGAAGTTGTTCGGCAAGAGGTATGTTCCCTCCGTGTACTCGTTCCAGCCGTTGACGTAGACGACGCCCGGCTTCTTCGGGTCGGCGAGGACATGCGCCTTCGCGGCGCGCAGATAGGCCTCGAAGCGGTCCGGCGTGTTGTTCGTGAGCGTGGCGCAGTAGGGATACTGCGCCGTCTTCGGCCACGGGAACGGCGCGTCGAGACGGCAGCGCGGCGTCGAATCCCAGCCCGTCGACACGTTCGGGAAGTAGGGGAGCGCCGTCGCCTGCATCGCCTTCCAACGCGACTCAATGCCCGCGCCGATCTCGTCATAGCCGAAGAGCCGCTCGCCCGCCGCGTAGCGCTTCCAGTAGTTCGGCGCGTAGGAGGCGACGAGGTTGTAGTCCGTGAGCGAGTCGAAGCCCATCTCGACGGCAAGCGGCACCTGGGCGGGCTGCAGGTTCTGCGCATTGAGGTGAAGCTCGCCAAGTCCCGCCGCCCGGACGCGCCGCCGCGCCTCGTCCGTCGCCGCGCGCACCTTCGACGTGTCGCCGCCCCATGTCTTCAGCAGGTACGCGGCGTTGTAGACCGAGAAGAAGAGCTTCCCGTCCTTGCGCCAGTATTCCGGCCGGTTGAAGTAGCGCGCGATCGCGTGGTCGATAAGGCCCAGGAACTCCTCCGGCGTGTGGTCGAGCGACATCAGCCGCCGCCGTTCGGGGCCAAGCCCCGGACGGAACTGGTCGTTGCGCTCGTGGTAGCACCACATGAGCGCGAACTTCATGCGGTCGCAGTTCTTCGCCTTGAGGAAGCCCTGCTCAATGGACTCTTCCTGCGTGACCTTGCCGCCGTACCAGTAGTAGTCGTAGAGGAAGACGTCGATGCCCGCGTTCGCCGCGAGCGCGATCTCGGTCTCGACGTCCTTCGGGTTCGCGCCGTCCAGGTAGCCGGGATACGGGACGAGCGGCTGCTTGTGTCCGGGGAAGCGCGGGCGCGCGGACTTCACGAAGCCCCATTCGCCGATGTCCCACGCCGCGCCGAACCATTCCGTGCCCTTCGGGTACTTGTGCCAGTGGGGATAGTAGACGGCGACGACCTCCACGTCCTTTTCCGGCTGTGCCGTTGGCGCGGCCTCCGCGACGTCCACCGCCGCCGCCACGCACGCGAGACTGAAACAAGCTATTTTCTTCATGATGTGCATCTTATGTCTTTGAGTCCCAATCCTAACATCGTGCAGAAACTCCGTGCCTCCGTGGCTCCGTGTGAGATTTCCAAGAGATTCGTGTACCGCTCTGCGTTCTCTGCGTTCTTTGCGTGAGGCAACGTCTCACACAGAGAGACGGAGCCACGGAGAAGAGTCGGCCACGCCATTCTTCCTTTCTCCGTGCCTCCCATTCTCCGGCTCCTCCGTGTTCAGCGTCGCAGACACATCACCGGATCAAGACGAGGATGCCCGTCGGGATGATGCGCACCACGCCGTCCTCATAGGCAATCCGCTTCGGCGAGACCTTGCCGTTCAAGACAAGCGTCCAGTTCGCGAAGTTCTTCGCGCCCACCACATCCGGGAGCGTCAGCACGGCGGCCGTCTTCAGTGCGTTCTTGGAGGCGACGTTCGTCAGCGTCAGCGTGCCCTTCTCCGCGACGGCCAGCCCACGAATCGTGCCGCCACCCTTGCTCATGTCCACGGTGAGGGACGAGACGGTGCGCGCGGCCTCTTCCGTGACGTTCGCAAGGTCGAGCGTCGCGCCCGCATCGACGCGGACATCCACGCCCGCCGCGAGACCCGCCGCGCCCGGCGCGTCATAGCCCGCGATGCTCAGCGGATTCGGGCAGTAGTCGCGCGTGGCTCTCTCCGTCGTGCCGAGATACCACGCCGCACTCCCCGTCCAACGACAGTCGCCCATCTCCAACACGGTCGACCAGTCCTTTCCGTTGACGCTCGTCTCCAGCGAAAAAGCGCGCGGCCACGTCTTCGCACCGCCCCACGAGGCACGTTGCGAGAAACCAAGAATCGCATTCGACGCGATGCGGAACGTGACGGGAAGCCACGATTCGGGTGTGCCGTTCGGCTTCAGCGTCGTCGTCCGCAGAAATTGGTTGAAGCCATTGTCAAACAGGAATCGCGATCCAAGCGGATGCGCGCCTTCCGTCGCGGTGCCTTGCGCATCGTCATCCAGTGCAATCGACTCCGGCACATGCGACTGGTTGACGGTCAGTTCCGTCGCCGCCGTCCCTGCCGACACGGGCTGGATGGACTTGGTCGTGACAGGCTGCCATTTCGACGAATCGTCCGTTGCCGCAAACAGGCCAATTGCCGCGACGTTGACGACATCGCCCCCCTGCGTCTCCTTCACCGTCCAGCGCCACCATTCGTTCGTGCAGCCGACGCCGGACAAGCGGAGCGTTCCCTCGGCGACATGGAGGCCGTATGAGATTGCCTTTGTCTGGTTGAGGAAAAGCGTATCCGCCCCCGTCTTCACGAGCGTGCTGACGCCCGTGAAGTTCGAGTCGACGAGACCACCCGCCGCGACCGCGAACCGCCCGCCATTCAAGAACGAGAATGTCGCCCCGCTGTCACGCAGCGTCCCGACCGTGAGCGTCGTTCCGTCCACGATGACGGTCGCGCCCTTGCTCACGTTCAGCGTGGCAATCGACGATTCGCCGGTGACGCGCAACGTGCCACCACTGGACAGCAGGTAGGTGCAGTCCACCACGGCGTTGCTCAACGCCACCGTCTGCCCCAGTTGCTCGATGCGCAGCGAACCGCCCACGCGCGCCGAGAACACACCATCCTTCGCCGTGCCGAGGCGCAGAATGGACAGGATGTTTTTCGGCGAGGAGTTCGTGACGATGCTGTCGCCCCGCAGATCGACGATGCCGTTCACCGCGTTCGTGCAGCCGTTGAGGTTCAGCGTGAGCGGCGTCGTGCCTGTCACCGCATCAAACTTCACCGTTCCAGTATCCGTGCCGACGGGCAGGGCCCCGTCACACGACACCTCGACGTTCTCCTGCAGCACGAAGTCGCCGGCATGGCCCCACTGGACATTCGCCGCCGACAGGACAAGCCGGGTCGAGACCTTCCCTGCCGCCACAAAATCGCCTTCGCCCGTCGTCCGCACGGTGCCGCCCTTCGACAGGACGCGATACGGCTGACCGTTGTTGTCCAGCCGAATCGGCGAATCCTTGCTGCCCTCCAGGATGACGATGCCGGCATCCTGCGTGTTTTCAAACCAGATATAGCCATTACTGTCCTTCGCCCACACCGTGCCGCCCGCGAACGTCACCTTCACGGCCTTGGACGACTTGTTCCGCAGGCTTCGCAGGTTCACGGTACCGCCCACCGTCAGCACGGTCGGGTCGTCAGCGGGCGGCGTCGCGGCGGCGGCGATGTCGAAATAACGTAGGCGAAAGGCGAAGGTCTTCTTCTTCGACTGCACATCGACGCGCCCCCAGCCGCCATTCTCGCCGACTTCGAGGATCTCGCCCTTGCCGACGTTGGATGTCTGGCCAAATTCGCCGTCGTCCTTCACGGTCAAGGTCGCGGTGTCGCCCGCGTCCGGGCCCAACGAGACGACAACCTTCTCCTCACCGTTCACGCCCGTGCCGTCGGGAATCGCCAGCCATGCGCCTGCAACCGTCAGATTGCCGTGCACCGTCACCTTCTCGTAAGTGGCGGGCGTCGTCACCGACACGGACTGGCCCTTCTCCACCGTCAGCGTTTCCGCGCCAAGGAATGCCGCCGTTCCGGCGGCTGCAACTGCGATCAGCCTTTTCATTTCTTGTTTCCTTTCGTTCGTTCAGACAAATTAATGATGATACGGGAGGGACGCGCTTGTCGCGTCCGAGTTTTGCAACGGCCTCTTTTGCGTTATTTCTGTTCGATGACAATGAGTTTCAGTCCATTCGGTTCGACAACATCTTTCTGCCACGTGCCGTCGGCGGCCCTCCACGCCACGTCCTGCTTGAACCGCGTCGCGTTGGCCATCATCAGCACGCGCGAGCCGTCCCGCGCCTCCCACAGGGAATGGTAGACGACCGGCTGGACGTTCTTGATAGCGTGTCCCCGGAAATTCTCTTCATACGGTGCCAACGTGCAACGGAACTCCGGCGGACGCAGCTGCCGCCCGTGCGCGAGCCACTTGCGTCCTTTGCCATGGTAGAGCCGCACCCAGTTTTCGCAGAACGTCCGCGCGCGCGCAATGTCCGCCCGGTCGACGTTCTGGCCCCGGTAGTATTCCAGGCGCACCGGGAGGCGCGGCATCTGGCCGTCCGCCGCGCAGAACGCCAGCCAGTGGGGACGGCCGTACATTTCCGCGCCGGACTGGAAGGGGCTCACGTATTCGTGGTACAGGTAGTTGAACACGCTCGCGTAGGCCCATACGCCCACCTGACGGCAGTTGCGGTAATCGACGAACGGCATGATGTCGTTATAGTACTCGTTCGGCTCCTCGAAGGAGAAGATCGCCTTCGGCCACACCTTGCCCATCTCGTCGATCATCGTCTCGAACTGATGGCGCAGCGCCTGCGTCTCCCACTGCCCCGGCCCCGGCGGATGCCCATGTTCCGTGCTCCAGCAGCTCGGCACGCGCCCGCCCACGTCCTGATCGGCCTGAACCAGTTCGCTCCCGCGTTCGACAAGCGCCCGCGCGACATCCTTGTTCCACCAGTCGATTGTCCACGGGTCAGCCGGACAGAGCGAGGCCGACGTGCCGCCGCCCAGCCAGACGAGGTCGTCCAAATGCACCTTGCCGTCCGGATCGCGCACGGCATGCGGCGCGACGCGCGCCCAGAAGTCCTTCGAAAAGTCGAGGCGGGTTCCGCCCTTCCAGTCGCCCACGGTCACGTTCCAGTGATGTCCGCCCGGCCACGCCCACGGATGCCCGCCGGCGGCCTTGATCCAGCCCATCATCTCCTTGAACGTTGCGTCCGACGGGTAGCACGGGAAGTATTCCGTCGTCACCCAGTCGCCGTGACGCTCCCAGCCTTCGAGAATGGCGATCAGGGGCACACCGGGGAACTTCTTGTTCCAGTACTCCGTCAGCCACCACTGGAGGTCGTCGGGACGGTCGAACCACTCTCGGTTGAACCGCATGACGGCGGGGGCTTCGCGCGCCCAATCGGGCAAGTCCGTGCGGTCGAGGAACTTCGCCTTGCACCACTTCTGGCGGTGCGCCCACGCCTTGTAGATGTCGGCGGCGTCATACCACGTCGTCGGTGCACCGTCCGGGCCCGCAAAGCTGCGCGTCACGATGTCATAGGTCTGCGCGTCCGCACCTTCGTTGTAGCCGAGGCGTGACCAGCGAAGCAGCAGGCTGCCGTCGCGGTAATTGCCGTCCGGCAGGTCTGTGCGATACCAGCGCGCAATCGTCAGTTCCTTGACGTGCGCCTCCGTGTCGTAGGCCGCCGTGTAAAAGCCGCCGCCGTCGTCGTAGAAGCACCCGAACGGCGAAACGAGATCGCCCGGATAACGCCACACGCGCCGGTTCGGCCACTTCCAGTAGGGGAGTTCGGGGTTCATCGGATAGCGGACAACACCGCCCTTCGAGTTGCCCGTCACAATGCAGTCGTCAACGGGTGACGAGCCAAGCTGCTCGTTGAGCGCGATTTGCGGATAGCTTGTCGTCAAGAGCGCCCAGCCGGGCTTCGGGGTCGCGGCGATGCGCCAGGCGACGTCAGCGCCCTTCGCCGTCACCGTGCAGACGACCTCGGCGAGGGCTTCGCCGACGTCGCGGTAGACGAGACGGACGCCGTTCGTCAACGCCTCCGGCTTGAAGGACTTCGCGTCACGCGCGGAGACCGTCTTGCGTTCGGTGAACTTGCCAGCCTGGCAGCAGACGACCTCGAACAGCGGAAAGCGCGCGACCGGCGAGGCGTAGTCGCGCCCGTTCGAGACGAGCCGCGCGACGACGCCCTTCCGCGCGGCGTCAAATTCGACGCGCAGAGAGGAGGCGCGAACCGCTAACGATGAACGATTCCTTTGAGATTCTGCGGATGGGACGCGACCTTTTGCGAGGGCCTCCGCTTCGCGGACAGTCTTCGGCTGAAGGTCACCATCGCGTCCGGGGCATTCAATTTGCCCCCCCCCCCCCCCCTGAAGGGCGGGCGTCGCCTGATCGCAGCCCGTCAGGGCGACCGAGAGGAGCATGAGAGTCTTTGCCAGTTTCATGGCGTGTATTCTAGCACATCGCGCACCGGGAAATCAATGCCTCATTTTGACAAAGTTGCACTTTTTGACAACGCTGCTGTTGGACTCGTCATCCGCCGCAAGGAACTCTGCGCCCTCCTTGCGCCCGCTCTGCGGCTCACCATGAGAATGAATTCCGCCCTTTCGCGCAGATTTTATCAACTTATCCACCCCGAAACGGAGATAATACCTTATTCATCACCTTATTAGGATCAAAATACCTCTACCACTGGGGTCAAACACTCTTTAGCGACACTCTTTAGCAGAATACCTCTATGGGCGGCAAGGGCGCTACGGACGGAGTTTCAACGCAAAGATCGCAAAGGTTCTTGACGCAAAGTCCGCAAAGGCTCTGCGGCTAAGACTTGAAAAACGAAGCCACGCTACAGAAGTCTTATCTGCGCTTGGTCGATAGATATGCTCTTCAGAGGGTGGAAGTATATCACATTTCGCGTGACGAAGAGTATACCACTTGATTCCGAAAGATTCCTTCCGAACGACAAAAAGCCGTATAGACGGCTTTGGACGATTTGGGCCGGATGCGCGGCGAGGATTTGCTATACTTCTCCGCATGAAATCCGACAGAATCGATTCACGGCCCAGCGCGGCGACGGACATCTTCACGACCCTGCGTGCGGAGATCCTCGACGGCCACTATGCGCCGTCCGCGAAGTTTCCGAGCGAACAGCAGCTCATGCGGCGCTTCGGATTCGCGCGCACGACCGTCCGTCTCGCGCTCGACCGGCTCAAGGCCAGCGGCATGCTGGAGACGCGCAACGGCTCGGGCACCTACCTCAGCGCGCTCGCCTGCCGCGCCTCCGGCAAGCTCGGCCTCGTCAGCCCGTTCATCGCCGGCGGCGAACTCACCCCGCCGATCGCCACCGAACTCGCGCGCGCGGCAGCAGGGGAAGGCTACTCGTTCCTCTTCGGCAACGCCTCGTTCCCCAATGAAGACGACCGCGCGCACCGCTATCTCTCGCTCGCGTGGGACTACGTGGCGCAGGGCGTCGCCGGCGTCTTCATCGAGCCGATCGAGCGCGTCCGCGACGCCGAGGCGGTGACGCGGCGCGTCATCGACTTCTGCGACCGTCACAGCGTCGCTGTCGTCCTGCTCGACCGCGACATCGTTCCGCCGCCACAGCGCAGCGCCTACGACCTCGTCACGCTTGACAACGTCCAGATCGGCTACCGCCTCGCGGCGCATCTCGTCGCGACGGGGGCTCGGCACGTCTGCCTCTTGGCCCAGCCGGACTCGGCACCGACCGTCACGTTGCGCTTCCAGGGGGCCCGCGAAGCGTGCCTCGACGCAGGGCTGAACCTTTCGGACGTCTGCGTATGCCATGCCGACCCGACGGACGCCGACGCGCTCGCCGCCCTTCTGCGCCGTGCGCCGACGCCGGACGCGTTCCTCTGCGCCAACGACATCACGGCCGTCGCGCTGATGGACACGCTCAAGCGGCTCGGCAAGCGGATTCCGCACGATGTCCGCGTGACGGGCGTCGACGACATCGGCCTCGCCGCCCGCGCCCAGCCGCCGCTCACGACCGTGCGGCAGCCCTACCGGGAAATCGCGCAGACCGCTTTTGCCGCGATGCTCCAGCGGCTGAAAAACCCGCACACGCCCCCGCGCCAAATCCTTCTCGACGCCCCGCTCGTCATCCGCAAGTCGACAGCGCGCAAGACACCCAAGTTTCAATTCGGCTAGAGTAAACGCTTTGTGCCTTTCATGGATAAATACATACAGTCAAGGGGTCTGCGACGCTGTAGCACTACTTCTTCATCTTCCGCAATCGGCAAGCGTCGGCTTGACCGGTTCGATCTGGAGCGTCCAAGCCGTCTTCTCAATTGGGAAGACGTACTTCTTCAGCGGCTCAGGGCCGCAGCTCGCCCCGCCGAGACCCGTCTGGCGCACGTCGAGGTTCAGGAAGACCTCCGGGCGCGGCGGCCGGAGGGCGCAGACGCGAGGCTCTCCCCGGCGGTGCCGTGCGCCTTCGAGGTCTTCGCGCGTCGCGTGCAGCGCCTGCACGAACAGCGGCTCAGACGCCGAGAAGCGCACGCCCTTCCCGTCCGCATCCGTCAGCGACAGCCAGCGAACGCCCGTGCGGAAACCGTTGTCCTGTGGGCGCACGTAGCTTTCGGCCAGTCCCGTCACCGTGTTCGTCCAGATGCCGAAGAACGATCCCGTGCAGCGGTCGATATAGTTCTCGTACGGCCCACGTCCGTAGTAGGCCACGTTCTCCAGCGACGCGTCCAGCACGAGCGACAGGCCGAGACGCGGCAAGGCGGGCGGCATCGTGCCGTGCGGCGTCACCTCGTTCTGGACCTCGATTCGCCCGTGCGCGTCAAACCGCCAGACGGCCCGGTGCATGAACCCCGCCGATTTCGAGCCCGTGACCTCCGTGACGGTCTCCAGCCCGTCGCGCAACACCTTGAAGGGCCGTGCGTGGTAGCGCAGTTGCGAAAGACCGCGCGACAGCACGCTCCCCCGCCGCCGGTCGGGGCCCCAGTTCGATCCCTGCCGCATCCACAGGTCGTTGTCCGTGTACGCGCGCTCGCACGTCAGCCGAGGCCCGTGCGCACTCCCGATGTCCGCATCCTTCAGGATCGTGCGCCCGTTCAGCGTGAGTTCGCAGAGCGTACCCGACGCGCGACAGAAAACGGCCTTTGTCGCCCCCGCCGTGACGGTCACGGCCTTCTCGCCTTCGTCGATTGTCACGCCGGATGGCGTGACCGAAGAACCCTCACCCGGCAAGGCGTTCGACGGCGCGACAGGGCATTTCTCGCCCCGCGCGAAGTTCCAGCCCGAACCAATCGCAATCTGGTTGCGCGAAACCAGCCACCCCTTCTTCGCCCAGCGCGTGTCGCCCTTCAGCGCAAAGTCGACGTCCAGGAACACCTCGCCGCGCCCCTTCAGGTCCCGTAGCCGCGCCGACACGACGGAGTCCGCCCAGACCGCGCGCGACAACGGCGCGACGGGCGGAACGGCGAAAGTCCCCTCCGCCACGACGTGCCCGTCCTGCCGGATGCGCCACAGCCCCTCGAACGTCGCGGCATCCAGGAAACCGAAGCGGTTCTCGATCTCAAACGTGCCGTCCGCCTGCCGCGTCACGACGAGATTGCGGTAGACGTGCCCGACCTCGACAAGCTTCGCGCTCACCTTGCGGAACGGCCCGACGAGTCCGTTGCAGCAGAACGGGCCGTCGTTCGGCTCCTCGTCGAAGTCGCCTCCGTAGGCCAGGTAACGGCCGGTTTCCGCCGCCTTCCAGACCGCCTGGTCGGCCCAGTCCCAGATGCAACCGCCCATCAGCGCATCGTAGGCGTAAATCGCATCCCAATACTCCTGAAGGTTTCCGACGGCGTTGCCCATCGCGTGCGCGTATTCGCACAGGAAGGCCGGCTTTCCCGCCGTCTGCGCCACCTCCTCGCCCGAACCGCCCGTCCACGACGGCATCTCCCTCCGCGAACCCAGCGGCTCCTCGCCGAGGCGCCCGCGCTTCACGACCCAGTCGATGGACGGATACATCTGCGAATCGACGTCCGCCTCGCGGTTGCCGCGCTCCCAGTGCGTCAGCCGTCCCGGATCGAGCGCCTTGACGGCCTTCAGGGCGGCGGAGAAGCCCCGCCCGTGCCCCGTCTCGTTTCCGACCGACCACATCGTCACCGAGACGTTGTCTCGGTAGCAGACAACCTGCCGCACGTTGCGCTCGACGATCGACGGCTCCCATTCGGCGAAACGGCCCAACCCGCGCGCGCCATACTGCGGCTCGTGCCCCTCGACGTTCGCCTCGGCGACGACGTAGATGCCGTAGCGGTCGCAGAGGTCATACCACAGGTGGTGATCCGGATAGTGGCTCGTGCGCACCGTGTTGATGTTGAAGCGCTTGAACAGCTCGATGTCCCTGATCATCGAGTCGAGCGAGACCGTCCGCCCGTTTTCCGGGTCGGTCTCGAGGCGGTTGACGCCCTTGAGCTTGATCTTCCGCCCGTTCACGCAAAAGGCGTTTCCCCGAATTTCCTGGCTCTTGAACCCGACGCGCTTCTGGCGGATGTCCTCGCCCTTGCGGATGACGAGCGTGTAGAGGTTCGGCGTCTCGGCCGACCAGAGGGCGACCGGCGCGACACGCGCCGTTGCCGCCTCCGGCGACAGGGCCGCCACCGGATTGCGCGCCGCGTCGTAGAGCGTCGCCGACCAGTCGCCCGAAAGCCCGTCGAGCGTCAGCGTCGCCTCGCGGAAATCGGACGCGAGTTCCGTCCGCACCGCGAAGTCCCAGATGCCGTCCTTCGGCTTCGCCCAGAGCGTGACGTCGCGGAAGATGCCGGAGAAGCGGAACATGTCCTGGTCTTCGAGGTAGCTGCCGTCGCACCAGCGGTAGACTTCGACGGCGAGAAGGTTCTCGCCGTCCTTCAGGTACGGCGTGATGTCGAATTCGGAGGGCAGGCAACTGTCCTCGGCATAGCCGACCTTGTGACCGTTCACCCACACGGAGTAGGCCGAGTAAACGCCATCGAAACGGAGAATGACGTCACGCCCCGCCCACGCCGCCGGCACCGTGAAGCGCGTGCGGTAGGACGAGACGGGGTTGTAGTCGGCCCGCAGCGTGTCCCGGTCGCGGATCGCGGCGAAGTTCGCGTTCGTCGGATGGCTGAGGTCGGCGTGCGGATAGCGCTGGTTGGTGTAGCCGGGCGAGCCGAAGCCGCGCATCTCGACACAGCTCGGCACGTCAATCATGAACCAGTCCGAATCGTCGAAGTCCACCTGCCAGAAGTCCTTCGCGCGCAAGTCGGGATTGCCCGCCCACGCGAACTTCCAGTCGCCGTTGAGGCGCTTCTTGTAGGGCGTCTCAGGCTCCAGCGCATCCGTAAGCGCAGCCGCCTCACTCGCGAGCGGCATCGAATACGTGCGCGCGGGCAATCGGTTGATCGCGTTGACGGCCGGGTTCTCCCACGGCTCGACGGCAAGCGCCCAAGACGACAAGCCTGCCGCGCACACGCCACACAGAATTTTCGGCATCTTCATTTTCGTTTCCTGATTCATCGTGTCACTTCCTGAATGTCCCCCGCGCCCGTCTTGTCGCGTTCCGTCGGCAGCGACCAGTCAACCGGCGTACCGCACCGCTGGCGCGCGAGCCACCAGAGCCCCGCCTCATAGTTGCTGGAGTGACCGCCATTGAAGATCGTCAGCAGCACATTCCCCGAACGGCGCCGCAGGTAAATCTCGCGTGCGGGGACGGGGTAGAACGGGTCTGTCCCCACGAATCGTTCGGCCAACGGCACGGTTTCCGTCTTTTCCATGAAGGCAATCGTCTCGTCCGAAACGCGCGCCGCGTCCGCCGCGAGGCAGTTGAACGCGCGAACGGCGTGGCCGACCGGCACGGAGTTGCCGTGGTGTCCGTCATGAATGCCCGTCTGGATCTGAATCGGCACGCCCTTCGCCGCCGCGAGCCACGTGACGGGCGAACGGTGGCGGTATTCCTCTGGGCGCATGTGCGGCGTGCCGCCGCAGACCGCCTCCAGCATGCGCGCGTACCGTGCGTTGCCGTTTGTCATCGCGGACGTCTCCGCGTGCCAGCGGCCGACGTCGCTGATGGGACAGCCCGCGACGACGCCCGCCCAAATCTCCGGGTGGCGCCCCGCCATCAGCAAGGCCATGTGTCCGCCCCCGCTGCCGCCCAAGAGATAGACGCGGTCGGGATCGATGTTCGCGTGCGCCTTCGCGTAGTCGACGCCATCCGCGATGTCCTGCACGGCCAAGTCGCTGCCGCAGGCTTCGGGACGGTCGTTTGGCCCCCGGAAATGCGGATAGTAGAACGCCCAGCCGCGCTTCACGCTTTCCGTCAAGCCGAATTCGCCGGGGCTGCGCGTGAAAGCGTAGCCAAAGCTCCAGGAATGCAGAACGACGAGAAGCGGAACTTTCCGATCCTTCGCCGCCGGTGGCACGTACAGGTAGCCGGGCTGCGAGGAGCCGTCCAACGTGCTCGTGACGCGAATCTCCAAGTCTTTCCAGGCCGGCTTCACCCACACGTCAGGCGTCAGCACGACCGCCGGACGGACGTCCTCGCCGCCATCCCGCAGCCGGAACGTGACGTTCTCCAGCGTCAGGCCGTCGACCTTGTCGGCCCAGAGCCCGTACGCCGGCAGGAGCCCGCCGAACATGTTGCATTCGGGGTAGTTCCCCGCGACGTCCGGCACCGGCCGCGCGGCCGCCTCCGCCGAGCGCGCCCGCCCGGCGCCCCGGCAGACGACGTCGACGTTCCGCAGGCGGACGTCCCGGACGCGGCAGCCCGTGACGCCGCTGATCGACGAGGCGTAGCCGCTTTCGCTCACGCCCCGGACGTTGGCGATTTCGATGTCGCGGAAGACGTACTGGTTCCCCGGCGGCGTGCCGCAGGAGCGGCCCGTCCGCGTCCCCGCCCGCACGAAAATCGGCACCATGAAGCCCGCGACGTCGAGGCCGTCCACCCGGACGCCCTCGACCCGACCGCCGTCCACGTTCTCGATCGAGACGGCGCCCAACCCGCCGCCGACCGCCAGGTGCGCGAGCTCGGGACGGTAGAAGTGCATCCGCCCGAAGTTCGGCGACGACGGGCGGTTGTCCAAAAAGTCCCGCGTCGGCGCCTCGGCGCGGCACGACTCGAAGCGGACGTTCCGCACCGTGCCGTGCGTCGCCGTCCCGATCTTGAACCCGTTCGAGTGCGAGCGCGCGACGCACCGGCGCACGGCCACGTTCTCGACGGTGAAGCCCGGGTCATTCGACTTCACGCAGTAGCAGTCGTCCCCCGCATCGACGATGCAGTCCTCGATCAGGACGTCCTTCGCCTCGATGTCGAACCCGTCGTTGTTGCCGTTGCCGTGGCTGTCGATCGTCACGCGGCGCGCCGTGACGTCCGCGCAGCGCTTGAAGACGACGCCCCAGCACGCCGCGTCGCGCAGCGTGAAGCCCTCCAGCCGGATGCCCTTCGAGTCGGCGAAGAAGAGGCCCCGCGCACGCTGGCCCTCCTGATTGCCGCCGTAGTCCTCCGGGATCTTCCACGCCGTGCCGTTGCCGAAGATCTCGCCCGCCCCCGTGACGGACACGTTCGTGACGTTCAGCCCGAAGAGGATCGCGCTCCACGTCCCCTCGGAGAACGGCAGCTCGACGACGCGGTAGTGCCCCAGTCCGGGCAGGCCCTCCAGCACCGCGCCGGCCGCCAGATGGATCTCGACGTTGCTCCGCAGGTCGAGCTGTCCGACGAGATGCCGCCCCGCCGGAACCGTCACGCGGCCGCCGCCCGCCGCCGCAGCCGCGTCGATGGCGCGCTGCCACTGCGCCGTCTCGTCCATCTGCGCAAACGCCAGGCCACCGGCCAGGCAACTTCCCAACAGGAGATGTCTCTTCATTTCCTCTTCCTCACTTGATCGTTTGGTCGCCGATGGCGACGAGTTCCGCGCCCAGCCAAAAGACAGGCGCATCCGAAAGTTTCACCTTGTAAGTGTCGAGTCCGACGCGGACAGGCGCGAGCGTGCGCCCGAGATGCGTCCGCAGCTCCGGCACGCCGCCCGTGAAGCGGAGCGTTGCCCACGCCGCGTCGTCGGTCGTCCAGACGAGGCCCGCCCGCGTGCCGTCCGGACGCGTCCAGCTCGGCCAATAGAGCCGCCGTGCGGCGTCATGCCACGCGCCGGGCGTTTGCACGGAACCCGCCGGACGCAGCTTCGTGAACGCGGCAAAGGCCGCATACGCGGGCTTCGGCGTGAGGTCGGCGTGCGTCAGCCCGAAATGGCGCTCGCTGTAGAACGGCTCCGTCTCCGTCGAGCGCAGCTCGTAGCAGAAATAGGCCTCGACGCCTTCCGCAAAGCAGAGCGCGAGTCCGCGCGTCGTCCATTTCGCCTGCGTCTCTTCGGAAATCGCCACCGGACAGCCCTTCGGACGAACGCCGCAGACGATGATGGCGCCCTTTCCCTGACCCAGCGTCACGACCGCCGCGCCCGTCACTTCGCGTCCGTCTGCGGCGCGCCCCGTCAGGAGCGGCACGAACGAACCGCCCGGCGGCAGTCGCTCGCTCACGAAATACCGCGACGCGAGCCGCACGTCGGACGAGCCTGTGCCCGTAGCGTGAGCCGATTGTCCTGTGTCAGAGGCGCGAGCCGCTGAACTTACGCCGCGAACCGCCTCGGTCGGCCGGACGGCGAGCGACCGGGGGTACGCGGCGTCTTTACTCCAATACGCGCGTACGCCAAACGGCAGGGTGCGCGCGAATTCGCCGTTCATCCGCCCCGGCACGGGGTCGCGCCCGCGATACCCCTTCCAGCACGGCGCACCGCTGAACTGCGCCAGCACGCCGCCGCGCTCCACGAACCGCCGCACGGCGTCCTCCGTCTCGGCTGGATAGCACTCGGTCGGCGGATAGACGACCACATCGGCCTCCCCCGCCTCCAGCGCGCGCACTGTCTCGCGCTGCGTGCAGGCGCGGACAACGCTCCCCGGCGGCAACAGGGCCTCCAATGCCTCGGCCTCGAACGGTTCGGGCGCCGTTCCGTCAACCTTCAGGTCGGCCAGGATGACGCGCCAGCTTTTCTTTTCGGGCTGCGCGACCTTCAGGCCGCCCAGCAGCACGTCGATGTCGTGGAACGTGGGCAGCGTCGTCGGATAGCCGAGTTCCGTAATCCAGATTGGTCTGTCGCCGATGCCGAATTCCGCCATCAGCGCCTTGAGCCCCTCCAGCTCGACGTCGATCGAACCTTCGGGCGTCCACGGATGCGCATAGGGATGCACGTTCATGATGTCGAAGGCGTTCGTCGCGCCCGCCGTGAAGACCTCCCGGATCCAGTCAAGCGGGACGTGCGACGTGCCCGTGAACGCAACGCGGACGCCCGGATCGACGGACTTGACAGCCGCATGGGCCACAGTCAGCGTCTCGGCGTAGTCCTTGGGGTCCGTCCCCTTGAAGAAGCGTCCGACGTTCGCCTCGTTCCAGATCTCGACAACGGGGAACCGCCGCCCGTAATGACGGACGAACTTCTGGATGTAGTCGCGATAGCGTTCCATGTCCGCCGGCTTTTCCGTGGCGCTGTCCGGGCCGTAGAGAATCGGGAGCGCCTGAAGCCCCGCCAGCTCGACCGCCGCGAGCAGGCGATCGTGGAATGTGAAGTCCATCGCCCCGTCCTTGCCTTTGAGCTTGCGCGGCTCGACGTCGTAGCGCACCCACCGCATGCCCGCCGCCTTCATCGCCGCGAACTCCGCCGTGAGCATCCGTTCGTCGTTGAGCCACCCCGGAATGTGCGCGACGCACCCGTAGGGCGACGCGACTGCCGAAGACACCGATTGCCGCGTGACCGCCACGGGGCCGAACAGCCCCGAAGACAAGTCGTCCTTCGCGTAAAACGCCCGTTCCCGCGCCGTATAGGACGACGGCGGCGGAAAATCGCGCCCGATGCGATCCAGTTCGGGAATCAGCGCGTTCGCAAGCGAGTTGCCGACCTCGACCTCCAGCACGTTTTCGCCCGCCACCAGCGCAACGTCCCAGCGGAAAGGCCCGAAGAACTTCGCCGGGAGAGCCTGGCCGTTCAGCTTCGCAGCCGCGCACAGGGCGACACGCCCCAGATCGAGTTCAGCCGCCCCCGCCTCCGAGACGAAGGAAATCCGATACGTCGCCCGTCCGCTGAAATTCGTCCCCAGATACGGTCCCCAGTCGCCCAACCGGCACGCGCACGGCGGTTCGGACGGCGTCTCGGCGCAGTCGAAATCGGAAGCGCCGGGCTTGACGCGCCACGTCGGACGCACCGTCCAGCCGTCGGACAGCACGGTCTTCGCGCCGCGCGGCGCCACACGCGGCGGACGCATCTGGGCCTCGCCCGACGACGAAATCCGCACGAACTCAGAGCCATGGGGATCAAACGCGACCGTCCGGGACGCGCCTTCCGCAAACGTCACGCAAACGGCCGTCACCTGAGCCGATTCATTGACGAGAAAATAATCGACCGCCCCATCGTCCAGGATCCGCTTCGTGACGCGGATCGCCTCGCGCCCCGCCCCTTCCACGCGGCAGGTTCGCGGCGCACGGTCAAGCTGGTCCGGCCGCAGGACAAGCCCGCCCCTCTCCTTGAACGCCGTCAGCCGCGACCGCGCAGTCTCGCTCAGTCGCGCACATGTCGGCAGCACGAGCGCACGATAGGGCAAGCGACCTTCCTCGATGAGGTCGTCGTCGACGAAGTCGAAATCGACCTGCCGAGATTCGAGATTCCGCGCCACCTCCGTCTGGGCGGCCGCCGCGCGGCGGCCCTCGTCGTCCTCCGTGAACGAGCTGGCCCAAACGGCCTTCACGTCGTAGTAGACGCCGACCTGCACGTCGGGACGTCCCTGCGCCAGGCGCTCGCAGGACGCCGTCACGTAGTCCATGAACGGCTTCACGTAGTTCCACTTCGGATCGCACGCCCCCCAATGCGGATCGCCGAGCGACATGAAGTTCCCGGCCGTGGAGGAACTCGCGAACGCAAAGACGAACTGGTTGACGCCGCGCACCATCTGGAAGTCGACGACATACTTCATGACGTCTGGCGACAGCGTTTCGCCGTAGATCGCGAAGCTTTCGGACAAGACACGTTTCGCGCCAATCTGGTGCGCCGCCGACGAGGCGTAGCGCGGATAGGGCGAATAGGCGGCATCCGGATGGATCTGCCGCCAGATCGCGTCCACGCCGGGGATGTCCATCGCGCGCAACGCCCGCAGCGCATGTCCATGCCCGTGCGTGACCGTGCGCAGCAGGCCGTCGTCACCGTCCAGGTGCCCGCCGGACTGCAGGCGGTTGGCGCGGCACCAGTCGCGCACCGGCAGGAGATAGCGTTCCACGAACAGCCGGCTCAGCACGTCCCAGTAGTCGATGCGGACGCCCTTCGTCTTCTCGTCCGACGGGCCGCGCGCCAGCATCTGCGGCAGATGCGGCGAAATGTCATAGCCTTTGCGCCGCCGGAACTCGGCCTCGAAGTCGCTTGTCCACGCATAGCGGTAGCCGCACGGCATCTGCGGCTCGTCCGTAAACGCCCACAGCACGGACGCCCCGAAGTGCCGCCCAATGGCGCCCTTCAGCCGCTCGTGCGTGAGCGCAAGGAACCGCCCGGTCACGCCCGGCTCGATGACGGACGGATACCCCGCTCCCTCCGCCGGGTCGTGCCGTTCGACCACGACGGACGGCTTGCCGTCAACCAGCTGCATCCACCGCCGGGCGAACCTGTCCGGGTCGCTCGCAAGGACCTGCCCGCACGCGCCGCCCGACGGCCAGCCGCCCTCGTCGTAGAGCCAGCATTTCATGCCGAGGCGCGCGGCATGATCCGTGACAGCCGAATAGACCTTGAGATAGCCGTCCGTCAGGTAGTCGGGCGACATGTCGCAGGGAAAGCGATTCGGCCGCCAGCCTTTCGGGAAGGGATGGATGCACAGCGCCCGCGCCCCCTGGCGGCAGAACGCATCGACTTGCGCGTTCAGCGCGGCAGCATCCAGCTTCGAGTTCCACCACCAGAACAGGGCCGGCGCAAACACCGAATCGGCGGCCGACGCTCCTGCGGCGACCGCAACCGCCGCGACAAACAGAATCCTCCGCATCCAGATTGGCATCGCATCGTCTCCCGTTTACCGAATCACAAGGGCAAGCCCCGTGTCCTTGAAGCGGACAAAGCCCGAGGCGTCCAGCAAGCTACGCATCAGGCGAATCTCGTCCACGACGCCTGTGACGGACGCGAGCCCGCACCCGCCGCCCGCGACGACATGCGCCCCATCAACAAGAAGCCCCGTCAGTTCAGATGCATCAAAGCCGCCAACGCGCACATAGTCGAGAAAGACGTCGAACGTCCGCGCCAGCAGGTCGACGGCGACCGCCAAATGATGCGGCGTGTCTGCAAAGCCCTCCGACTGAATCGTCTTCGAGACGATCGTCCCGTCGCTTTCAGCGACGTCCAACACCAGTGCGCCAGCCTCCGTCACCTTCAGACGCCAGCTCGTGTCGCCGGACGCGGACTCCACGCCCACGACGGTCGCCGACGACGACGGTTGCTCGGTCCGGACGACGGCTTCCAGCGTGTAGACGCGGCCCGGTTCGCACAGCGGTGCGCCGACGTCGCTCCGCAGCCAGGCATTCTCGCCCGTCACGCCTGTGCGATTGCGTCCGTCGGCTTCGTCCGAAACGAGTCGCATGTGCCCGACGGGCGTCGCCGCATGCGTCAGCGTACCATCGCCCACGCGGAAACCCGTGTAGCCGCGCGCATTCGACTGGAAATAGAGACCGTCCTCGCGGATCGGCGTTTCGGTCGCAACCGCCGAAACGACCGCCGTCCCCTTCTTGCCTTCCAACCGCCAACTCCAGCCTGTCTTCCGCTCGAGCACGCCGTCGGCGGAATCCGAGGCATACAGGAATTCACGCGGCTCCAGCGCCGCCGCCGTGACGCGCAGGCAAGAGAACGTCGCCCGCACGCCGCCCTCGCCAAAGCGCAGCTCGCCCGGCGCCAGCGCGGCATCGCGCCGCACGGCGATCTCTTCCGACGCCAGCGCATAGTCGCAGTAGAGCCGCATCTTGTCGCCTGCGCAGACAATCGCGAGGTGATGCCATTTGCCGTCGGCAAGGCTGTCGATGTCCGGGTAGGCGACGGACGTCCGCGCGGCCGGGTTCCACGTGCCGCCCGCCTTGCTCGTGTTCGACAGCTCGATCACGTTCGCGGACGTGACGTTCAGCGCGAACTTCGAGTTGGTCGCGTCGCCGTCCTTGTAGAGGATGTCATACAGGATCTGCTTGCCTTCGGTCCGCGCGAACTTGACGAACCACTCGCACGTCCACGTTGACACGGCGGCAAGGTCTTTCGCCAGTTTCTGCGTCTCGAAATAGGCGTTGACGAGGCCGCTGTCCGTCGTCGGCGAGAGCTTCGTCGCATCGTTCATGAACAATGCGGACGTGAGTTCCCGGCACGGCCTGTCGGCGTTGACGGACGCATAGACGTATCTCGCGGGCACGTCGTTCGTCGCGACGAACGCCTGTCCCGTCTGCCCGGCGGCGGCCGTCGCCATGAGAACCAGCTTGTCGCCAGCAGACTGATACGCGCTCGCGACCGTGTTGCTGTAGCCGTTCTCGATGCGCACGGCCGTCTCGCCCGCCGTCCAGACCGTGCCCGCCGGCTGGTCGTCCAGCGGATAGAAGGCGATGCGGTCTGCGGTGTCGCGCACGGCGGCGTCCGACGCGCGCATGAACCCGTCCGCCGTCAGGGCCATGTCCGTCAGTCGAATCGCGCAGATCGATCCGCCGCCGATGTTGCCGCGGATGCGGAATTCCGTGCCGGGCGTGCAGTTCGGCGTCCGCTTGACGCGGCACGCCCCAGTCCCCGTCTTGTAGTCGACGAAGAGCCGGATCGTGCCGTGCTGGCTCTCGTCCGGCTGCGAATAGACGAGCGCGACATGGTGCCACGCGCCGTCGCGAAGGGACATGTCCACATCGACCGACGAACGGTTCGTCGACCCGCTGTAGCCGTCGAAATCCGAATAGAGGTAGGCTTCGGAATCCTTCGCCGCATTCGGCCACTGCAGCTTGATGTTCGCCGCTTCCTTCGCTTCCGTCAGGTTGAAGGACGCAATCAGGCCGGGCGTCGCCCCGTCGTCCTTGACGAAGAACTCCAGCGTCCACGCCGCGCGCTTTGCGAGTTCGACGCCAAAGCCGTCGATCCACGCGCTTGGCTGCGTCGAGCCGGACTTCAAGTCGACGAAGCGCAGACTGCAGTACGAATCGGACATGGGCAGGGAATCCGTCGCGTTGGCGAACAGATACGAGCCAGGCACGTCAGCGGACACCTCGGCATATTCCGGCCCGTAGAAACGCGTCCAGACCGAGCATTTGGCGACATCGACATCTGCGCGGACGACGGAGCTGCGCATCTGGGTGTTCGTGCCGAAGTGCGCACCATCCGACCGAAGCGTCTTGAAGACAGTCCCGACCGCGCTTTCGGTCATCGGATAGAAAGCCACGGTGTCCTTGCTCGCCGCGAGCGGAATCTCCGCCACGGAAACGAGCGGAACGGACGACAGGGCCAAAAGTGCGCAGCCGTTCCGAAACAGCCTTCTACGGTGGTGCCCCCCCCCCCCCCCCTAGATATCTTGTCGTTTTTGACGTTCATGTTTTCGTTTCCTTTCGTTTTGTTGTGTTCAATGCCATCGGGTCAAGGAAGCGGAAATCCTCCGCTCCCACCGATGAGGACATTTTACCAAATCAAAACGTGCCGCGCAAGACCTGTCTAGTCAGGTTAAAATCACGCCTTCAGGCGATGCCCCTGCGCCGCAAATGCATCACCCAGCACCGCCCGTACGACCGGACGCCCTCGGAAACAATGCCCGAAGGCAAAGACCGCCGACACCACGAACGCCCGACTCCCGAACACCGTTCCGCCGCCGATCTGTGCCACCCGCCCAGTCGGCGTGGGGACAGACCCCTCGTTCTGTGCCACCCGCCCAGTCGGCGTGGGGACAGACCCCTCGTTCCGTGCAGGGATATCTCCGTCGGTGGTGCAGGATTCTCCTCCATGGGAGCAATAGGCATAGTCCTTCGATTGCGACACCAGCCCCGCGCGCACGGGGTTGAACTCCACATAGCGGATACATGTCGTGAGATACCGACCGTCCTCCACCAGCGTCGACTTGAACCGTCCGCTCCAGATGCCGCCGACATACTCCCGCCCCTCCGTCTCTCGGATGTCGTCCTTGCAGGCTATCCCAGCAAGCTCCTTGAACGTCTTCACGAACTGGCTCACGTCGTTCATTCGGACGCGCCAGGCATTGAGCTCGGCGTCGACGATGGCCAAAAGCCCCTCCGCGCGACGCTCCGTCCAGCGTTCCGCAAGCCTTTCGGCGAACTTCGCCCCCTTCAGAACACCGATGCGCCGCAGAACCTCCTCTTCGGGGACAGGCCCGTTCGGCTTCTCCACGAGGCAGACGGCGTGAAAATGGTCGTCCATCACGCAGTACGCCTCCAGCCGCACACCGGAGAATTCCGCCGAGCGGCGCAGGAGATCCGCGACCTTCGCCTTGAGCCTCCCCCTGCGGAAGAGGAAGCGTCGGTCGTTCGTGCGCGACATGATGTGATAGTGGGCGCAGCCCTTGCGCCTGACGATGCGTCTTGTTCTTGCCATGTTCTGAGTTCCTTTCTGCTCACGACGGGGACATCCCGCCGCTACGGGACACATTATGGCATAATCATCGAAAAGATAACTTAAGATTACCTTAAGATTTGCCTTAAGATTTCTTAAGGTTCAGCGCACGACAAAGCGACCATGGCGGATGCCGCCGAGGAACTGCCAGGAAACCGACAGGCTGCCGTCGGGCAGAAGCCGTCCGTTTGCGGCGATCTTGTGCGTGCCGCAGTTCGCGAAGAGCGGTTCTACGTTCGTTCCGTCAAATGTCCAGTCCGTGACGGCCCAAGATCCCTTCCCGACGGACAGCCGCCTCCCGTCCTTCACCAGCGTCCACCCGTCTGCGGCAGTCTCGATCGTCGCCGTGTCGAGCCCCTCGAAAACGCGCGGCAAATTGTCCTCCAACGGCAACGCCAGCGACGCGCACTTCTGGCGCAGGGACTTGTGCGCGGCCGGATTCTCGTCCAGCGGCGCAGGGCCGAAAGCCGGCAGCAGGTGCTGCCAGATGAGATCCAGCTCGCGCTGCATGTCACCTAGCCCCGCATGCACCGAGACAACCGCATCCTGATCGGGGAAAACGACCGTCAGCTGACCCGCCGCGCCGTCCGCGCGATAGGCGTTATGACGACAGCGCCAGAACTGAAAGCCATAGCCTTGGTTCCAGTCGCTTCCCGAGCCGATTGTCTGGGCCTGCACGACAATGCCGCCCGACCAGGTCTGGCGCGCCGTCGCGAGGCGCACCCACTCGCGCGAAAGGAGCTGCTGACCGTCCCAGCGCCCTTCCTGCAAAAGGAACTGCCCAAACCGTGCGAGGTCGCGCGTCGTCATGTTCATGCCCCACCCGCCGCAGGCGACGCCCGTCGGAGAGACCGTCGACCAGGGACTCGTCATGCCAAGCGGGCCGAACAGTCGTTCCTTGAGAAAAACCATCAGCGGCTTTCCGCTGATCTTCTCGACAATCGCCGCCAGCAGATGCGTCGCGCCCGAATCATACTTGAAGCCTGTCCCCGGCTCGCGGTCGATCTTGTTCCGCAGCAGCGCGCGCACCCAATCGCCCGTGATGTCGTCGCGTTCGGCGTCCGTGTGGTCAGCGCCGAGGTTCATCGTCAGGAGGTCGCGCACGCGAACCTGCCGCAGGTTCTCGGACGGATTCGCCGGTGCCTCGTCCGGGAAGAGGGAAACGACGCGACGGTCGAGATCGAGCTTGCCGTCATCCACCAAGAACCCGATGGCCGTCGACGTGAAGCTCTTTGAATGCGAGTAGAGCATGTGCGGGCGCTCCAGCGTGTTCTGCGGCGCCCATGTTCCCTCGGCGACGACACGCCCATGGCGCAGGATGACAAATCCATGCACATAGCCGTTGCCAAAGCGGTTCGTCACCGCATCGTTCTCGCACGCCTCAATCCACCGTTGGATCGCGGCGGACGAGACGCCCTGCGACTCCGGCGAAGCCCATTCGAGTTCCTGTCCGAAGAGCGTCCCCCAAGCCCCGGCGAAGACCGCGAGCGCAACAGCTGTCAGTCGGTTGTTCATGTCGTATCGTGTCGTGTATCAGATGTTAACGTGCTGACGCCAAGCCACGCACACGCCCCGCCGCGCACTCCGCGCGGTAGCACGCGACCGTGCGGCGCAACCCCTCGTCCAGCGAAATCTGCGGCTTCCAGCCGAGTGAGCGGATGAGCGTCGTGTCGCAGAGCTTGCGCGGCGTGCCGTCGGGCTTTGCCGCGTCCCACGCGATCGTCGCTGGGCATCCCGTCGCCGCGCGCACCTTTTCGGCGAGGTCGCGGATCGTGACCTCCTCGCCCGAGCCGACGTTCATGAGATCCGGCGGGTTTTCGAGGCCGAGCGCGAAGAGGCACGCCGCCGCAAGGTCGTCGACGTGCAGGAACTCGCGCAGCGGCGTCCCCGTGCCCCAGAGCGGCACGGTCGCGTCACCCCGCACGCGCGCTTCCTCGAACTTGCGAATCATCGTCGGCAGGACATGCCCGCCCACGAGGTCGTAGTTGTCACCCGGCCCGTAGAGGTTCGTCGGCATGAGCGAATGGTAGCAGAGGCCGCGTTCGCGCCGCAGGAACTCGCAGAGCTTGAGGCCGGAAATCTTCGCGAGCGCATACCCCTCGTTCGTCTTCTCCAGCGCGCTCGTGAGGAGCGCGCTTTCCGGGATCGGCTGCGGCGCGAGGCGCGGGTAGATGCACGTCGAGCCGAGGAAAAGGAGCCGCGTCACGCCCGCCTCCGCCGCGCCCCAGACCGTGTTGAGCGCAATCAGCTCGTTCTCGTAGAGGAAGCGCGCGTTGGCCGCGCTGTTCGCGCCAATGCCGCCGACGCGCGCCGCCGCGATGACGGCGATGTCGGGCCTCTCCGCCGCGTAGAACGCGCGCACGGCCCTGGGATCAAGCAGGTCGAGCTCGGCGTGGGTGCGCGTGACGACGTTCGCGTAGCCGCCTTGCGCGAGCGCGCGGCAGACGGCGGAGCCGACCATGCCGCGATGCCCCGCGACGAAAACCCTGTCCGCCTTACGCATTCTTCACCGCCAATTCCTTGCGCGCCAGTTCGAGGTCGGCGTCCATCATCATCTTGACGAGGCCCTTGAACGTCACCTTCGGCTCCCAGCCGAGGACGCGCCGGGCCTTGCTCGCGTCACCGAGAAGCTGGTCGACCTCGCTCGGACGGTTGTAGCGGTCGTCGTGCTTCGTGTACTTCGCCCAGTCGAGCCCGACGTATCCGAACGCCTCCTCCAGCAGCTCCTTCACCGAGTGCATCTCGCCCGTCGCAAGCACATAGTCGTCCGGCGCATCCTGCTGGAGCATCCGCCACATCCCCTCGACATAGTCGCCCGCGTAGCCCCAGTCGCGCCGCGCGTTGATGTTGCCCATGAAGAGCTCGTCCTGAAGGCCGAGCTTGATGCGACTTGCCGCGCGCGTCACCTTGCGCGTCACGAACGTCTCGCCCCGGCGCGGCGACTCGTGGTTGAAGAGGATGCCGTTCGAGGCGTGCAGGCCGTAGGCCTCGCGGTAGTTCTTGACGGCCCAGAAGCCGTAGAGCTTCGCGACGGCGTAGGGACTGCGCGGATAGAACGGCGTCGTCTCCTTCTGCGGCACCTCCTGAACCTTGCCGTAGAGCTCTGACGTCGAGGCCTGGTAGAAGCGCGTCTTCACGCCCGTCAGGCGAATCGCCTCCAGGAGGCGCATCGTGCCGAGCGCGTCCACGTCGCCCGTGAACTCCGGCGAGTCGAAGCTGACGCGCACGTGGCTCTGCGCGGCGAGGTTGTACACCTCGTCCGGCTTGATCTCGTGGACGAGGCGCATGAGGTTCGAGCTGTCGCCGAGGTCGCCGTAATGCAGGAAGAGCTTCACGCCGTTGACGTGCGGATCCTGGTAGAGGTGGTCGATGCGGCCCGTGTTGAACGAGCTCGAGCGGCGGATGATGCCGTGAACCTCGTAGCCCTTTTCAAGCAGCAGTTCCGCGAGGTAGCTGCCGTCCTGTCCCGTGATGCCGGTGATGAGTGCCTTTTTCTTCATGTCTACGTTTTTCTTTTCCGTCTTGGTCAGATCTTGAAAGGCCAACGGGCTATCCATCCCCAAGCAATCAGCCGCCATTCGACCGAAGCGCCTTCGGGCTTAAGGATTTCAGGGATAGTCCGCCGGCAAAGTGAGGATTTCGCACCCGTTGTCGGTGATGGCAACCGTGTGCTCGAAATGCGCGGCGAGGCAGCGGTCGCGCGTCACGACCGTCCAGTCGTTCTCCAGCACGTCCGTCTTCTCGCCCTTCTTGGTCAGCGTGATCATCGGCTCGATCGCGATTGTCATGCCGGGACGCAGCACGAGCTTCGTGCCCGGCTTGCCGTAGTTCGGCACCTCCGGGTCCTCGTGCACCGTCCGCCCGACGCCATGGCCGATCCAGTCGCGCACGACGCCGAAGCCCGCCGCCTCCGCGACCGACTGGATCGCGTAGCCGACGTCGCCGAGGTGAACGCCCGGCCCACAGGCGGCGATGCCGGCCTTCAGGCACGCCTTCGTCGTCTCGACGAGGCGAATGACCTCCGGATCCGTCACGCCGAGCATGACCGTGCGCGACGTGTCGCCGTTGAAGCCGTTCTTGAGGATGCCGACGTCGGTCTTCACGAGGTCGCCCGGCATGATCACGCGGTGGCGCGAGGGGATGCCGTGGATGACCTCGTCGTTGAGCGAGACGCAGAGGTGGCCGGGAAAGCCCTCGTACCCGTAGAAGCTCGCCTGGACGTTGTGCTTTTTGCAGTAGGCGACGACGAGGTCGTCAATCTCCCCCGTCGTCACGCCCGGTGCGACGGCGTTCGCGCAGATGTCGCGAATCTCCGCGCTCATCCGGCACGCCTCGCGCATGCGGGCGAGCTCGGCCTTGGTCTTGATGTCGACTTTCACGGCCTTACATCGCCGCGAGGAAGGCCTTCGCGCTGTTCTCCGGCCCCTGTGTGCCGTCGATCTTGCGCAAGATGCCCTTCTGCTCGTAGAACGCGATCAGCGGCTCGGTCTCACGGTGGTAGACGACGAGGCGATCCTTCACCGTGTCGGGGTTGTCGTCCTTGCGGATGACGAGCGCCGCGCCGCAGTGGTCGCAGATGCCCTCGACCTTCGGCGGCAGATTCTTCACATGGTAGCCCGCCTTGCACTTCGGGCACGTGCGACGGCCCGCGATGCGGTCGGCGATGACCGCGTCCGGCACGTCGACGAGCACGGCCGACTTGACCGGCGCGCCCGTCTTCTCGAGAATCTCGGCCTGCGCGACGTTGCGCGGGAAGCCGTCGAGGAGCATCGTGACGTCGCCCGTCGTCTCGGCGATCACGTCCTGGATCATCTGGGCGATGAGCGTGTCGGGCACGAGCGCGCCCTTCTCCATGTAGCCCTTGGCCTCGACGCCGGCGGGCGTCCCCTTCGCGACGGCCCCGCGCAGGAGGTCGCCCGACGAGACGTGCTTCAGATTGGCGTGTTCGCTCGCGAGACGGCCCGCAATCGTTCCCTTCCCCGACCCCGGGGCACCCAGCAGAATGACGATGTTCATAGTGGCGCGTATTATACCATAATCTCACGTCTCGGAGGTCGACTTGTCGACGATCGCGCAGATGCAGCAGTCCGACCACACGTTCTCCGCCGTCTCGATCATGTCGATGATCGTGTA
>CAKURH010000020.1 GCA_934675625.1 uncultured Kiritimatiellota bacterium | reverse complement strand
TATATTATAGTATATGCGTATGCGAAAATCAAGCGGGAAATGTGGGGTGGCTGCATAAATATCTCGGTGCACCCGGCGTATTCGCAGTAGGTGCAACACAGGTGCCAAAATATGCTATACTTACAGGCAAATGAAGCGGCTTTATATTCTTGCCGGAGCGAACGGAAGCGGCAAAAGCACGATTGCGAAGGTGCTTTTGCCGACGGAAGGCATCGTCTATGTCAATCCTGATGACATTGCCGCTGAATTAAATCCGACCAATCCGCCTGCCGCTCGGATCCAGGCTGGACGGGAGACGCTTCAACGAATCGACGACTTGATGGCGCAAGGTGTGTCGTTCGCCATCGAGTCTACCTTGTCTGGCACGGGGTATGTCGGAATGCTTAAGCGGGCGAAGGCGCGCGGCTATGAAGTTACGATAGCCTACGTCTTTGTCGATACGGCGGACTTCTGCCTTGAGCGAATCCGTGTGCGTGTCCAGAATGGAGGGCATGACGTCCCTGCTGAGGACGTGTGTCGGCGTTACGGGCGCAGCAAGGCAAATTTTGTGTCTGTCTATGCGCCTTTGGCTGACCATTGGATGCTGTACTATAATGGCGGCAACGACTTGCTGTTGGTTGCGCATGGGAACGGCTCTTTGCGTGTTGTCGTGCAAGAGAGATATGACTCTTTCATGGAGGGAATATGCCTGAAATCGTCGAAAGAATGACTCGCATCGGAAACAAGGCCGTTCATGCCGCACAGGACGAGAACAGGCGCAAGGGCATCGCGAACGTGTATGTCCTCAATGGAAAGACAGTCTGGCAACTGCCTGACGGCACCGTAACCTCGGTTCGGCCATCTGCTTGAAGCAGTCGACCGAAAGCGGCTTCTACTCGATCCGCGTCAGCAAGTAGCCGTCCGTCAGACAGGACGGCAAGTCTTTCGTTCTCACTTTTTAAAAAGTGAGAACGAGACGTTTTTAGAGATGGCGCCCGTTCCCATTTTCGAGACCACTTTCAGGGGAAGGCGCATTTGCGGGAATCCTTACCAACATGATATAATTCCAACCAATGAAAATGGTTGTGGCGAGTCTCATCCTCCCTCGAGGTCGGCGAGTCCGTTCTCGTCGAGGGCAGTCGTCCGGGCGTCGTCATGGAGATTCGGTGATGGTCGCGCCTGTCTTGCGAGAGTCGGCATTCGTCTGGACTTGCGTCGCCCTCATGGGCGGATGCGCTTTTGCGGCTTTTGTGGTTCAGCAGAGAATGTTTCTTTTGGGGATTTCGGAACAGTTCATCAGGCTGCCGCCGTCCGGCAAGGCCGTGCTGGCGGCGGCGGTCGTCGTCGCGACGGTCTTCGCGCAGAAGCCGGCGAACGTAACCACAGATTCTCACGGATTGGCACAGATTGAAGAGGTTGTGTCTGCTACGCCTACTGAGGAGTCTGCATATCCCCCTGCGAAGCAGCCCGAAGGGGCCTCTAGGAGGGGTGCGCTGAACACGGAGGGTTTTGAGGAGTGGAGACACGGAGAGGGTGAAGAATGGAGGGCCACGAATCAACACGAATTTGCACGAATCTCAATTCGTGATTATTCGTGTCAATTCGTGGACAAGGCTCCAGTAGACAGTGAAGAATCTCCGTGCCTCCCCACCTCCAACAACTCGCGCCCGCTTGCGCGTCCTTCGGGTTCGCCTTCGGCGAAGGTTCCCTCCGAAACGCCTTGCGTTTCTTCGGCGCATGTGTTCAGCGTCGCAGACACCCTGCCTGCCTCGTCCAGAAGATTCCGTGGAGCGCAAGAAACTTGTTTAACAAGTGCTCGCGGGGCGGTGCTTTTGTGGTATACTGTATTCACATACCAAGATATCTGAAGACATGAAGACAAAAGACATGAAGACAAAAGACATGAAGACAAAAGACATGAAGACAAAAAGAAGAACGTACAACGGCAGGCTGTTGGCAGCCCAAGGGTGCATACTGCTCATGGGCGTTGCGCTGTCGCTCGGCGCGACGGACATGGAGCACAAGGCGAAGGTCGTCGCGACGGTCCGGACGGCCTTCGCGGGCGTCGCGGAGGTGACGTGCGACGATCCCGGCTTGTGGACGTTTGACGTTTCGGCCTCGACGGACGAAGGGCGAGACGTCGTGACCGTGCGCATCTCCGCGTCGGCCGAGACGAACCCGCCGCCGTTCGGCGTCTACCTGCGCGGCAGCGGCGCGGGCGTGCAGAACGTCTGGACGAGCGACACGTCCGTCAACGGCGACGCGCGGCATCTTCGCCCCAAGCTTTGGTGGGGATGGTGCGCGAAATACCGCTCGGAGCTCGCGCGCGACCTGCCGCTCGCCGTCGGCTTCAACGCGGCGGAGCGCGCGCCGGTCGCCCTCGCCGCGTCCGAGGCGATGCGCCCCGTCGAATTCGGCCTCTACGCCGACGACGAGACGTGCGACGTCATCGCCCGCTGCGAGTTCTTCACGCGGCCGGCGGCGCCCCTGCGGGCGTATGAGGTTTCCGTTTTGGTCGACCGCCGGAACGGTACGCTGCCCGACACGGTGCGGGAGGCGGCGGACTGGATCTCGCGCGTGAACGGCTTTCGTCCGGCGCACGTTCCGGAGGCCGCGTTCGAGCCGCTCTACTCGACGTGGTACGCCTACTTGCAGGACGTCCGCGCCGAACCGCTGGAGGCGGAGGCGCGCCTCGCCGCCGCGCTTGGCATGAAGACGATGATTCTTGACGACGGCTGGCAGAAGGAGGACAGCGCGACGTTCTACTCGGCGGTCGGCGACTGGATGCCCGTGCCGTCGCGCTTCCCCGACATGCGGGCGCATGTCGCGAAGGTTCATGCCGCCGGCCTCAGGTACATGCTCTGGCTTGCCGTGCCCTACGTCGGGGACGAGTCGAAGGCTTTTGAACGGTTCAGGGGAAAGTATCTCCAGGTGCGCGGCACGAAGTCGCCGGGCCGGAGCGCGATTCTCGACCCGCGTTTTCCGGAGGTGCGCGAGTACCTGATCCGGACATATGAGCGCGTCGTCGGGGAGTGGGGCTTCGACGGCGTGAAGCTCGACTTCATCGACGCTTTCGTGGTCGATGGCGCGGATCCGGCTGTCGCGGAGGGCTACGCCGGGCGCGACTACCGGGAGGTGCCGCTTGCCGTGAACCGACTCATGAAGGACGTCCTCGCGCGGCTGAGGAGGATCAACCCCGACGTGCTCGTCGAGTTCCGGCAGCGCTACATGGGCCCGGCGGTTCTCCAGTACGGGAACATGATGCGCGCGTGGGACTGTCCGGCCGACCCCTGCGCGAACCGGCGGCGCATCTGCGACCTGCGGCTCACGTCCGGGCCGCTGGCCGTCCACTCCGACATGCTCGTCTGGTCGAGGGACGAGACGCCGGAGGGCGCGGCGCTGCCGATCCTGAACGCGCTTTATTCGACGATTCAGTATTCGATGATCCTCGCGAAGATCCGCCCCGACCACCGGGAGGTGATCCGCCACTGGCTGGACTTCTCGCGCCGCCACCGCGACGCGCTCGTGAAGGGACGTTTCACGCCGCACCATGCCGAGAGCGGCTACACGTGGGTCGAGGGCGAGAGCGAAGCCGAACGCGTCGTCACGTCGTATTCGGGCGATGCAGTTGTCCGCGCGGGCGCGCCGGATCGGACGGTCTTCCTCGTCAACGCGACGGGCGCGGAGGGAATGGCCGTCGACTTCGCGGCGAAGCCGTCGTCCGTTCGGCTCTTCGACGTGTTCGGAAAGCTCGCTGGGACGGCCGCGCCGTTCGCCGGCCTCGTCCGCCTGCCCGTCCCCGCGTCCGGCTTCGCCGAGGTGGCGTGGTGACGGGGCGGGGCTTCAGCATGAAAGGATGATCCGCTTGACGATTCGGCTGTCTTGCGGATCCGGCGTCAGTCTGCGGACAGCGGTGGCTCGGCGAGGGGCGGCGTCGCGCGGGATTGGCTGCGCCAGTCGCGCATGGACTTTCCGTAGCGCGCGCGGAAGACCTTTTCGAGGTGATGGACGTTCCGGAAGCCGGCGGCGGCGGACACGGCGGCGATTGGGCGGGATGTCGTCTGGAGCAGCTCCCGCACGGCTTTCAGCTTCGCGTCGAGCAGTTCGCCGTTGACGGACTTCCTGTTGTACTGGCTGAAGCGGAGGTCGAGCAGCCGTCGCGAGACGCCGACGGAACGCGCGACATCGCCCGGACGGGCGCCTAGCACGGCGTTGGTGCCGATGAAGGCGAGCGCGCGCCGGATGAGGACGGCCGCCGGCGCGACGGGCGCGGCCGATTCGCGGATGACGATTTCCTTCGGCGGCACGGGTTCGAGCAGGGCCTTGCGCGGAATGCGCCGCGCCATGAGCGCGTCCAGCACGGCCGCCGCGCGCAGTCCCTCGCGGATGTGGTCGGGATAGACGCTCGTGAGCTTCGGCTCGCAGAAGTCGCAGACGAGCTCGTCGTTGTCCACGCCGATGACGGCGATCTGGTCGGGGACGCGGATGCCGAGCCGTTCGCAGGCTGCGAGCACGTGCCCCGCGCGCTCGTCCCAGGCGGCCATGAGCGCGGCGGGCTTCGGCAAGGCCGTGAGGAACGATTCGAGCGCCGCGCGGTCGTCGGGCGTGTCGAACGCCGCCGCGCTGCGGAAGACGGTGACGCGGTGCCCCAGCAGCCCTAGGCGTGCCGCGAAGGCCGCCGCGCGGCGTTCGCTCCAAACGTGCAGCTTCGCGTAGGGCCGTGAGACCGGCACGAACGCGAACGACCGGAAGGAGCCGAGCGAGACGAGGAAGTCGGCGGCCATCGTGCCGATGCGCTCCTCGTCGTTGTGGACGACGGCGACGGTTGGCGCGTCGGACGGCAGGCGCGGGTCGGAGCCGATGCGCACGAGCGGCAGGCGGCGCGCCAGGATGTGCGCGAGGGTGTCGTCATGCGTGAGTTCCGAGGCGACGAGGCCGTCGAGGCCCTCGCACAGGAATCGCTCCAGCTCCGCGCGGGTCAGCGCATCGGGCGTCTGGAAGAGGCGGATGTCCCAGTGCTTGCCGCTTCGGGCGTAGGTGAAGATGCCCGAAATGAGGTCACGGCCGGCCGCGCCGGTTGCGCGCGTGACCACAAGGACCTTTCGGGAGGCCGGGAACTGTCTTCTGGAACGCATGCCGTAAAGTATACCATGCGGAACGGGCGGATGCAATGGTCATGCTTGATGTGCGTGATAATTCTTGCCTTAAATGCGTCATCAAGGGGTTGTCTTCTTTCCGTTTCCTGTGCTACAATACACGCATCATGAAAACGCCAGTCCAACTCCTGATCGTGTCCACGCTCCTCGGCGCCACCTGTGCGGCGGCGGAGCGCCCGGATGTCCTCTGCATCTACTACCCAGAATGGCACGTCTATCCGAAGGGCGAGGAGATCTTCGGCAAGGGCCGCACGGAATGGGACTTCGTGAAGACGGCGCCCGTGCGCTTCCCCGGCCACCGGCAGCCGCTCGTGCCGCGCGACGGGTATCTCAATGACGCCGACCCGGCGGATGTCGCGAAGGAAATCGACTATGCGGCGGACGCCGGCATCGACGTGTTCGTCTACGACTGGTACTGGGCGGACGGCCAGCCCATTCAGCACGAGGCGCTGGAGCAGGGATTCCTGAAGGCGCCGAACGCCGTGCGCATGAAGTTCGCGCTCATGTGGGCCTACCATGATCGGACGGACGCCTTCCGCGCACCGATTGGCGGTACGGCCGACGAGCGCAATCCGCTCGACGGCAAGAAATACTACTGGCGGCTTTCGCACACGCCGGAGGAATGGCGCGCGGCGATGGACTACTGCATCCAGACGTATTTCAGGAGTCCACGCTACTACCTCAAGGACGGCAAGCTGTTCTTCTCGATCTACAACGCGAACTGGTTCGTCCGCAAGCACGGTGGGCCGGCGGCGGCGAAGCGGTATCTGGCCGAGGCGCAGGAAGAAGTGAAGCGGGCGGGCCTCCCGCCGATCCACTTCTCGGGCATGGTGCGCACGGCGGACGACCTGCCGGAAGTGGTCGCCGCCGGGTTCGACTCGACCTCGACCTATTGCCTCACGCCCTACAACCTGAAGGACGGCCATGCGCGCATGAAGCGCGGCGAACTTGTCTTCCCCTACGCGGAATTCGCCGCCGCGCACGAACCGCTCAATCGCTCCATCGCGGCGGCCTCGTCCATCCCGCACATCCCCGTCGCCGTGCGTGGCTGGGACGTCACGCCGCGCTGCCGCGTCGAGGAGAAGTTCCCGTGGCGCGTGCTGGACGAGTATCCTTACATCGGCCTCATGCACGGCGCGACGCCCGAACTGTTCAAGGCTACGCTGGAGGGCGTGAAGAGACAGGCGCTCGATGACCCGAAGAAGCCCGGCGCCATCCTGATCAACGCCTGGAACGAGTATACCGAAGGCAGCTACCTGCTGCCCGACGAGGCCGACGGCGACGCCTACCTGAAGGCCGTCAGGGAAGTCTTTGGCACGAACCGCAAACAGAACAACTGAAACCAAACAACCGCAACAAGTTAAGGAGAAGCTCAAATGAAAACCCTCTTCGCATTGTCGTCCGCCGTTGCCGCCGCCGTCGTGTTCGCGGACAACGCCGAGGTTGACCTGTACGAGACGCTGAAGGACGGTGCGCCGTCTTCGCCGTGGAAGACGACGACGGGCACGACCTACACGCTCTCGCAGGACCTGACGCTGAACGTGGGCATCCGCTTCTCGAACGAAATACACAACGGCACGGTGATGGACTTCTCCCAGGGGGGACATACCCTCTATGTCGGCGGCAACGTGGACATCTGGGGCACGCCGAATTCGACGCTCGGCTTCAAGGGCGGCGTCTGGGACTTGTCGGGCAACATCTTCTATGGCGGTGGCGCATGGGACAACCTCGACTACTCGGGCGTCGCGCTGACGTTTGATGGGGTTGTCATTTCCAATGCGAGCCAGATTGTCGGACAGAGTGGCTATGGGCAAGGCTACACGTGGATGGCCAGGGGCGCCAAGTTCCATGCGAACACCTACATGATCGTGCGCGGCGCCAACAAGGATGCGAATCGTTCGGCAGAGGATTGGTCTCTGTTTGAATTCGCGGACGGGAGCGAGATTCACGCCCCCAACCTGTTCGGCAACCGTGATGCCGACACGCCGCTCGACCAGAACTGCACGATTCGCTTGACGGGCGCGGGCACGCGGGCCAAGATCAAAAGCACGTTTGAGCCGGGGCGCAAGTCGTCCGGCTACCATGTCGAGATTTTGGACGGCGCAACCGTCGAATGCGGACAGTGGAAGGTCGGCAACGACTCGGTCAACGCCAACGGCAACACCGTGCTCGTGGCGGACGGCGGCTCGCTGCTTGCACCGGGGCAAGAGGGGCTGATCGGCGAGAAAGGCTCGTTTAACGCGGTGACAGTCTCGAACGGCACGCTGTCTGCCAAGACCGTGAAGCTCGGCACGGTCGCCAGTTCGTCCAACAACGTGTTGCGACTCGCGGGTGCAACGGCCAAGTTGGAAATGAACTCCTGGAACTGGCGGCCGTTCGGACTGACGATGGGCAATTCGATCGTGATCGACGATCAGGCGAACATCGGCATCCGTGACGGGAGCCAATTGGACTTCTGTCCGTCTGACACCGTTCCGTCGACCAACAACGCCTTTTGCGTGGCGAACGGTGCGACCTTCACGACGCGCTACGTTTATCCGGCAAAGGTGATGGACTCGACGGGGAATCTCGTCTTCGTCGGTGCGGACGCCACGCTGGATCTTATCGACCTGAGCCTGTCGGCCAATTTCGGGAATGCGGTCGTGATCTCCAACGGCACGGTTCGCTATTCGGGCGACTACGGCTTCTTCGTCGGCGGCGACCCCGCGACGGGCAAGGGGAACGTCTGCCGCGTGAAGGGGACGCGCGCGAAGATCCGCTCGACGAACGACAGCGACAGCAAGAAGTTCTTCTCCACCTTCCGCAACGGGGCGCTCTTGGAGTTTGACGTGTCCGAATTCTCCGAGGCCAATGCCGAGCCGATCTTCGACGTGATGAACTTCGGCATGAACGCCGGGACGACGCTGTCGGTCGTCGGCGTCGAGGCGATGCAGAAGCGGATCGGGCAGGCGACGACGCTTGTCCTGGCGCAAGTCCCCGACGGCACGAAGATATCGATCGATGCGGATGTGCTCACCGCCGCACAGGCCGCGTTGCCGCCGCGCTGTTCGCTGTCGGTCTCTTCGGACGGGCGGCAGCTGCGCTTCCGCGCAAAGCGTCTGAACGTGGGCGCGCTGGTCATCATCCGCTGATGCGAGGGAGGTCTCGATGAAAGTGGCGAAAAGGCTTTTCCCGTTGCTGGCGTTCGCGCTCGCCCTGCCGACGGCGCGCGCCCTGGACGTGGTGGCGGAATACCGTGCCGAGACGGGCTTCGCGCGCGGAACGAATCTGCGGTTTGCGGACGGAAAGGCGCTGCGTCCGCGTACAGGCGTCGTGAACCCGGACGATCCGGCGCACGTGGAAGTCGAGATCGACGTCGCGGCGAATGCCGGCGTCACCGTCTTCCTCGTGCAGGGTCGGATGCCGAAGGGGTTCGCGTCCGCCAGGAACCGGGACAAGATCAGGATCGTTCCGCTTGCGGACGCGGCGCGGTTCGGCTACGCGAACTTGCCGGGCGTCGATCTTGACCGCAATGCGGGGCTGTCGCCGGAAGAATACGGCGCACGGCTGGCCGCCGCGAAAGCCGAGGCCGTGCGCGCAAGGCGGAAAGGCGTCTTCGTCGGCGCGTGGAACGACTATGCGCACGCGCGGTTTCTCGTCCCCGACGAGCGCGAGAACGACTACTACCTGCGCGCCGTCGCCCGCGTCTTCGGACGGCATCCGGCGGACGTCTACCTGACGTGCAGCGCCGAGGACGCGAAAGACCCCGCAAAGGCGCATCCGCGCCTGTGGCGGCTGCGGCGTCCCGACGTCGAGAACGTCGCCTACGGGCCGCATTTGCGCCAGCGGCTGGACGTCTGGCTGCCGAGGGGCGCGAAAGGCAGGGTTCCCTGCCTCGTGCAGATCCACGGCGGGGCCTGGGTCGACGGGTGCAGCCTCGTGAATGCGGCCGGTTGCGTCGCGCGCGGCGATGCGCGCGGCGTGGCCGTCGTCTCGATCAGCTACCGGATGATTCCCGACGCGGACGCGGCGAGGCACGTGCCGGGCATCGAATGGCCGCTCGACGACGCCGTCGCGGCGCTTGCGTTCGTCAAGGACCATGCGGATGACTGGGGCCTCGACGTCTCGCGCATCGGCCTGGTCGGCGGCAGCGCGGGGGCGGGTTCGGCCCTCTACGCGGCCCTGCAGGGCGACAACGCGCTCGGCATCTACGCGGTGTCGGCCAACTCGCCGCAGACGTCGTACGATCCGGCCGAGTTCCGCCAGTGGATTCCCGGCGCGTTTTACGGGGCGCACGCGTTCGGCTACGGCTACTCGGACGGCGCGGCGTTCGCCGCGAACCGCGACAAGTGGCGGCCGTGGATCGAGAAGTATTCGCCTGCCGCGTTGGCGCGCCGCATCGACCCTGCACGGGCGCCGCGCATCTTCCTGTCGGGCTCGCCGCTCCCGCTGTCGGGCGAGCCGCCGCCAGGCGGCGTCGTGCACGCGGGCGCGTATTGCACGGAATTCAAGAGGATCTGCGACGCGCGCGGCGTCTGGTGCGAATACGGCACGGTGGACAACTTGCTCGACGCGCTGCAGGGGGACGACGTGCGCGATCCGTTCGCCTCGATCCGTGCGCGGCTGGCGCGCGGCGAGAAAAGCGTCAAGGTCGCGAAAGACGTCTATTCCGTCGCGCCGACCGGCCCGGACCGACGCGTCTACCTCAAGCTGACGGGACTCTCGGACGTCACGATCGACTTCGGAGGCTCGAAGATCCTCGGGCGCGTCAAGACGCGTCTGGTCGAGCTCCAGTCCTGCACGAACGTGACGATCCGGAATTTCACGCTCGACTACACGCCGCTCACGTTCACGCAGGGGATCATCGAGAAGGTCGATGCGGACGGGAACTGGGACGTCCGCATCATCCCCGGCTATCCGTGTCCGACGGAGGCGGAACTTGCGGCCGTGACATGGCCGGTGCAGGTCTACGCCAAGGAAGACCTGGAGCTCAAGAACCCAAACCGCTACCGCGACGGCATCAAGGTGACGCGCACAGGCGCCGAGACCTATCGGATAACGGGCGGCGTCGACCGGCGCGGTGATGTGGGTGACGTCTGCGTGTGGTCGCTGACGGACAACCGCACGCATCTGGGCGAAGTCGTCCGCTCCGAATGGTGTCACGGCTGCCGCTACGAGAACATCACGGCGTATGCGACGCCGGACGGCTGCATTTTCGCGGAGAACTACAGCCATGGCGCGACCTACCGAACGTGCCGACTCGTGCGCTGCCCGGTCAAGGAGGATTCGGCCTTGCGCGCCTTGAAGCGTGTGCGGAGCGGCAATCACGACGCGCTCAACGCCCGCTTCGGCGACACGGTGACGATTGACGGGTGCGAATTCGCCTACCATTGCGACGACAGCGTCAACATCTCCGGCTATTACAGCGTCGTGACGAAATGCGACGGCAACCGCATCCGCGTCATTCCCGCGTTCGGTCGCGGCGGCCTGTTCGAGCCGGGCGACACGATTCAGATCCTGACGTTCGAGGGGAAAGTCCCGCCGGACGCCAAGGTGCTGGCGGTCGAGCCTGCGTCCGACCCGACGGATGAGGAGCGCCGCCGCATTCTCGCGACGAACCTGCGCGAGCCGCTCGTCAACGCCGTCAAGAAGGCGCTGACGCTGACGCTCGACCGCACGGTCGACTTCAGCTTCGGCACGGTCGTCATCGCGAACGAGCGCATGGGCAATGGGTTCACGATCCGCAACTGCACGTTCGGCTCGACGCGGGCGCGGGCGATGCTCATCAAGGCGTCGAACGGGCTGATCGAGAACAACACGGTCGAACGGTCGTATTACGACGCCATCTCGATCTATCCCGAATACTGCTGGCTGGAGGGAGGCTGCTCCCGGAACGTGACGATTCGCGGCAACACGCTCCGCAACAACGGCGGCGGAATCCACATCGGCGGCACGAGCGGCAACGGCACGAGGCTTCCGCCGGACGCGCACAGCGGCATGGTGCTGGAGAACAACACGATTATTGACTCTCCCAAAAAGAGGAAGTAGTTTCCAATGAAAAACGCTCTGGTTGCATGCGGGGCGGCTGGACTCTGCGCGGCGGCTTTCCCCGCGCCGGTCCCCGTCACGCTCACGTTTGACGACGGGCTCAAGGCGCACCTCACGATCGCCGAGCCGCTGATTGCCGCGCGCGGCTGGAAGGCCACCTTCAACATCGTGACGGGCGCGGCCGGACGCGGCGGACAGAACATCTCGTGGGACGAGGTGCGCGAACTGCATCGGCGCGGACACGAGATCGCCTCGCATTCCGTCTCGCATCCGAACCTGCTGAAGCTGCTGCAGGCGGGCGACACGAACGAGGTGCGGCGGCAGATCGCCGAATCGCGCGACAAGATCAAGCGTGAAGTCGGTGTCGCGCCGCGCTGGCTGTGTACGCCCTACATCCAGCACAACGCCGCCGTCGAGCGGATTTCGGACGAGGAAGGACTGGCCGTCATGACCGTTCGCCGTGTGCCGTTCGGCGGCAAGATTCCGGCCGACAAGGACTACGGACGCGCCATTGACGCGGAATTGGCGAAGCGTCCGAAGGCGCTCGACTTCCTCATCCACGGCATCACGCAGGCAACGGGCGGCTGGGGGCCGTTTCTTGACGAGAAGGACTTCGAGACCTTTTTGGACGCAATCGCCGAACGCGAGAAGAAAGGCGCGCTGAAGGTCGTGCCGTATGAAGTGGCGTACACTGCGGATTTAACGCTCGAACGCGGCTTTCGCCGTCCGCCGGCGTCTGCGCGACCGTGGACGTGGTGGCACTGGATGGACGGGCACGTCAGCCACGCGGGGATCACGGCCGACCTGGAGGCCATGCGCGACATCGGCCTCGGCGGCGCGACGCTCTTCGACGTGACGGCGGGCATGGCGCGCGGGCCGGTCGACTTCGGCACGGAGGCGTGGTTCGGCGCGGTGGGCCACGCGGTGCGCGAGGCGCACCGCCTCGGCCTCGAGATCCAGGTTCCGAACTGCTCGGGCTACAGCTCGTCGGGCGGGCCGTGGGTGAAGCCGGAGCAGAGCATGAAGTTCGTCGCCCACACGGAGACGCGCGCGGACGGCCCACGCCGCTTCGACGGCGTGCTGCCGGCGCCGCCGAACCCGCACGGCTTCTACGCGGACATTGCGGTTCTCGCATTCCCGGTTCCGTCCGCCGAGGGGGAGCCGCTCCCGTCCGCGCAAGGCGAACAGACGTTCATGGGCGACACGGGCGGCACGGTTGAGTTTTCTTCGTCCGAGCCGTTCGAGGCGACGGGCGTCTCGTTCGTCCTGACGGGCGGACACCAGTGGAACGAGCCGGCGCGCTTCGCCGTCGCGTATTCGGACGACGGCGTGACCTGGCGGGACGGCGACGTGCGCGACTTCGACGTGCGGCGTTCGGGCAGCGGCCCGACGGGGCGGCGCTACTATCCCCTTGACCGCCCGATTCGCGGCAAGAAGTTCCGCATTACGTTCTCGTTTCCGCTCGACCCGACCAGTCCGGGCTACGAGCCCGGCTACGTGGGGCGCTTCACGGTGCGCGACGCGGCGCTGGAGCGGCGGGCCGCGCTCAGCGACCTCGACGGGAAGACGTTCCGCATCCGCCAGCAGATCCGCCGCGACAGCTTCCCGACGAAGCCCGGACAGGTCGTCGCGCTCTCGGCGGTGACGAACCTGACGCACCTCCTGACGGCGGACGGCCGCCTCGCGTGGGACGTGCCGGCGGGCCGCTGGGCGATCCTGCGCATCGGCTTCGCCGCCAACGGCGAGCGGAACCATCCCGTGAGCGGCGGCGGATCGGGGCTGGAGGTCGACAAGCTTGACCGCGCGGCGCTGGATGCCCATTTCGATGCCTACGTCGAGAAGCTGTGCGCGCGGCTCGGCCCGGATCTCGTCGGACAGGGGAAGCGCGCGCTCTCCGGCATCCTCGTCGACAGCTACGAGGTCGGTTCCCAGAACTGGACGCAGGGCTTCGAGCGCATCTTCCGCCAACGCAGGGGCTATGACCTCGTGCCGTGGCTCGCGCTCCTCTCCGGGCGCGTCGTCGAGTCGGTTGCGGAAAGCGAGCGCGTGCTGGGCGACTTCCGTGCGGTCATCGCAGAACTCTTCGCCGAGAACTATTCGGACGCGCTGGCGGCGCGCTGCCGCGCGCGCGGACTCCAGTTCGGCGTCGAATGCTACGGCAACGGGCCGTTCAACGCGCTTGAATACGGGCGTTCGGCGGACATCCCGATGTGCGAGTTCTGGGCGAAGAAGGGGGACGGCGTCGTCAATTCGACCGCCGTCGGCGGCGAGGGCTGCGCACGGCTCGCGGCGTCCGTCGCGCACGTGAACGGGCGGCGATTCGTGGGCGCCGAGAGCTTCACCGCGTTTCCAGCGGACGGCAAGTGGCAGGCGGATCCGTTCTCACTCAAGGCGCAGGCCGACCGCGCCTTCGCGCGCGGCGTGAACCGGCTCTACTTCCACCGCTACGCGCACCAGCCCTGGACGTCGCCGACGCGGTATCCCGGCATGACAATGGGCGCCTGGGGCACGCACTTCGAGCGCACCGTGACGTGGTGGAAGCAGGGCCGCGACTTCATCACCTACCTGTCCCGCGTCCAGTTCATGTTGCAGGCGGGCGAGAACGTCGCGGACTGCCTCATGACGACGGGGACGGAGACGCCAGACGGCGGCGATGACGCGGAGCAGGTGACGACTTACGGCTCGAAGGCGTCGGGCTGGCCGCAGCCGCCGGAGGGCTACGCCTTCGACTGGTGCACACGCCGACAGGCCGAGAGCGCCGACCTGCGCGCGCGGTATGTGGTGACGGCGACGTCGGAAGCGGAGGCCGCCGAGAAGCTGCGCGCGGCGGGGCTTGAGCCGGACTTCATCTGCGAAACGCCGTCCGTGACGGCGGATGTCGCGTGGTGCCACCGCCGCTACGGGAAGGGCGTCGAGGCTTATTTCGTCGCGTGCGGCGTCAGCGACCGCGCCGTCGAGCTGACGTGCTCGTTCCGGCAGGCGCAGGGCGCCGTCGAGCTGTGGGACGCGGAGACGGGCGAAATCTGGTGCGCGCGCCGCGTCGCGCGGCAGGACGGGCGGATGCGCGTCACGCTCGCGCTGAAGCCGTCGGGCAGTGTCTTCGTCGTGTTCCGCCCGTCCTCGTCGGCACCGCTTGAGCCGTCCTTCGCGCCTGTTGCGGAGACGCCCGTCGCCGGGCCGTGGACGGTCACGCTGGTCGCGAGGACGTGCGTCTGGACGAATCTCGTGGACTGGGCGGCGTCGGACGACCCGGAAGTCCGCCATTTCTCCGGCACAGGGGCCTACGAGACGACGGTGCGTCTGCCGGCGTGCGGGGCGGGCGAACGGCTGGTGCTGGACTTGGGGAATCTCAAGAATCTCGCGGAGGTCTTCGTCGATGGCGAGAAGCTGCCGACGCTCTGGCGTCCGCCGTTCCGCTGCGTGCTGCCGCCGGGCCCGGCGCGGACGGCCCGTCTGCGGGTCGAGGTGACGAACCTCTGGCCGAACCGCCTGATCGGCGACGACTTTCTGTCGGCGGACGCCGAGTACGCGGCGAACGGCGGCGTGAAGTCCATCCCCGCTTGGGTGACGGAGGGCCGTCCGAGCCCGACCGGGCGCACGACCTTCACGACGTGGCGTCACTGGACGAAGGACGACAGGCCGTTGCCGTCGGGCCTCTTCGGCCCCGTGCGGCTCGTGACGGAACGGGCGCTCTGAACCCGCAGGGCGCGGATTCTCTTTTCATGCCGAAGCCTTGGGGGTCGGGGCGGGATGCGGTTGCCAGTGGAACTCATTTTTGTGTATACTACGCAACATGAGTGCAAAAAATACTGTTGTCCTGTGTTCGTGTCTGTTTCTGACGTGTGTGGGCGGGGCCGCCGAGCCGTGGGAAGACCCCGCCGTCAACGCCATCAACCGCCTGCCCGCGCGCGGCATCGCCGTGCCCTGCGAGACGGAAGACCTCGCCTTTGACATCCTCCAGTCGAAGCGCCCGAAAGGCGACTCGCGCTGGATCCTCCCGCTCGACGGCACGTGGGACTTCCGCTGGAAGCGTTCGCCCGAAGCCTCTGACTGGGAGAAGACGGCGCAAATCGCCGTGCCCGGCTGCTGGCAGCTGCAGGGCGACTTCGACCCGCCGCTCTACACGAACGTGCGCTACCCGATTGCGCAGGACGCGCCGCGCGTCAGGGCCGCGCCGGCGGACACGAACTGGACGGCGTACGCCTACCGCAACCCGGTCGGCCTCTACAAGACGACGTTCACGCGCCCGTGGCGCTGGCTCTTCCGCAAGACGACGATCCACTTCGGCGGCGTGTCGTCCGCGTTCTTCGTGCGCGTGAACGGCAAGGCCGTCGGCTACGCCGAGGACAGCCGCCTGCCGTCCGAGTTCGACCTCACGCCCTACCTCAAATGGTTCGGCGAGAACACGCTGGAGGTCGAGGTCTACAAGCACTGCGACGGCACCTACCTCGAAGACCAGGACTTCTGGCGTCTCTCGGGCATCTTCCGCGAGGTCTACCTCGTCTCCGAGAGCAAGTCCGCGCCGTTCGACCTGATTGTCGAGACGAAACTCTCGGATGACCTCAAGAGCGGCTCGTTCACGGTGCGCGACGAGAAGGGGAACGCGCTGAAGGTGCGCGAGGTGCCGGACGTGAAGCTTTGGAGCTGCGAGGAGCCGTACCTCTACGTCACGCCAATCGAGCACAAGTGGGGCCTGTGGCCCTCATGCCCGTGGGGCTGGTGGATCTTCGGCGGCATCGACTACCGCGCCGTGTCGTTCGGCTTCCGCAAGATCGAGATCAAGGATTCCGTCCTCTATCTGAACGGCCAGCGCGCGCTCATCAAGGGCGTGAACCGCCACGAGATGGAGCCGAAGACGGGCTATGCCGTCACGTTGGAGGGGATGAAGAAGGACATCGAAGTCCTGAAGGCGTTTAACGTCAACGCCGTGCGCACGAGCCACTATCCGAACGTGCCGGAGTGGTACGACCTCTGCGACCGCGAGGGCATCATGGTCTGCGCGGAGGCGAACGTCGAGTCGCATGGCTACGGCTACGGCAAGGAGTCGCTGGCGCACCGCGCCGACTACCGTCAGTCCATCGTCGAGCGCGGCACGCGCATGGTCCAGACGCTACGCAACCATCCGTCGATCATCTACTGGTCGATGGGCAACGAGAGCGGCGACGGCGAGAACTTCACGGCGCTCCGCCAGTCGATGCGCGCGATCGATTCGACGCGGCCGATCCACTATGAGCGTGCGATCAACGGCGACAACACCGACATCTACGCGATCATGTACGCGCGGCCGTGGGACGTCGAGAAGTACGTCGCGAACAGTCCGAAGAAGCCGGTCATCCTCTGCGAGTATGCGCACGCGATGGGCAATTCGACGGGTGGCATCCGGAAATACTGGGATCTGGTGCGCTCGTATCCGTCGTTCCAGGGCGGCTTCGTCTGGGACTTCGCCGACCAGGCGCTCTGGAAGACGGACGCGCGCGGCACGTGGCTCGCGTACGGCGGAGACTTCGGCGACCGGCCGAACGACGACAACTTCAACTGCAACGGCCTCTTCGACGCCCTGCGCAATCCGCACCCCGGCGCGTACGAGATGAAGCACGCCTACCAGAACATGACGTGCGAGGCGTTCGACTTCGCGACGGGCAAGGTGACGGTGCGCAACGGCTTCTGCTTCCGTGACCTCGACGACTACGTGTGCGAGTGGACGGCGCGCGACGCGGCGGGCAACCCGTCCGCGCGCGGGAACTTCGAGCTGGGCGAGCTGCCGCCCGGCGAGGCGCGGGCTTACGCGCTGGAGGACTTCAGCGGCGACTCGGTCGTCTTCCGCTTCCTCGACGGCAGCGACTGCGTGGCGTGGGACTCCTTCGCCAAGCCGTTCCAGCCGGAGCTGTCCACGAATCTTCACGAATCTGCACGAACGGAATCCGATTCGGGTCCATTCGCGTCCATTCGTGGCGCATCCCTCGCCCTCAACTTCTGGCGGGCGCCGACGGACAACGACCGGGGCTGGAAGATGCCGGAGGTCTGCAAGGTCTGGAAGGACGCGACCGCGACGCAGAAGCTGCCCGACGGCGTGACGAGCGACCTCAAGACGACGCGCCTTGCGGACGGCGCGTGGCGCGTGGACTGGACGCTCACCGTGCCGAAGGGCCTGCCGCCGATCCCGCGCGTCGGCCTCACGTTCACCGTGCCGAAGACGAACGCGGTCGAGTGGCTCGGCCTCGGCCCGTGGGAGAACTACGCCGATCGCGCGTCCGGGGCGATCTACGACGTCCACCGCGCGTCCGTCGGGCTCGTCTCCGGCCTCGCCGACCCGAAGACCGGCACGATCGCCTATCCGGCGGACCGCCTCAACCCCGACAACTACATCGAGCCGGGCGAACAGGGCTACCGCACGGGCTGCCGTCGCCTGACGGTCGGGGGCCTCACGGTCGAGGCGGTGAACGCGCCGTTCGGCTTCAACGTCTGGCCGTATCCGCAGACGATGCTGGAGGGCAAGAAGCACCAATGGGAGCTGTCGGAGGCGGATGCGCTGACCGTCAACGTCGACGCGGTGCAGATGGGCGTCGGCGGCGACGACAGCTGGGGCGCGAAGCCGCACGACGCGTTCATGCCCGGCGCCGGAACCTACCGCCTCGTCTTCACGATTCGGCACTAAGGACTTGAGGAGTTTCGGAAAAACGACATGAAGACGCGTCAATTCTGGTATCCGCTTCCTGAGCGGCTCATTGCGCAGCATCCCGCCGAACGCCGCGGGACGGAGAAGATGATGGTGCTCCACCGCGACACGGGCGTCGTGGAGCACCGTCACATTGCGGACATCGTCGACTACATCACGGCGAACGACCTGCTCGTCGTCAACGACACGAAGGTCTTTCCCGCGCGGCTGCTCGGCGAGTGGCCTGACACGCACGGCGCCGTCGAGCTGCTGATGGTCAACGCCGCACCGATGGATGCGGACGACGAGCGTCCCTCGATGACGGCGGCGCGGGATTCCCTTCGCTGGAACGTCATCATCGGCTCGGGGCGCAAGTGCCGCGCGGGGCAAGAGGCCGTCTTCGGCCCGAACCGCGAGCTGACGGCGCGCCTCCTGAAGCCGCTGTCCGGCATCGGCATGTGGCAGGTCGAATTCGTCTGCGGGCGTCCGCTCATGGATCTCCTCGACGAATTCGGCCACACGCCCGTGCCGCCGTACGTGAAGCGCGAAGGCACGGCGGAAGAGGAGAAGGAAGACCGCGAACGCTACCAGACGATCTATGCGCGCGAGGTCGGGTCGGTCGCCGCGCCGACGGCGGGCCTCCACTTCACGCCGGAGATCTTCGCCGCGCTCGACGCGAAGGGCGTGAAGCGCGTCGCCGTGACGCTGCACGTTGGGCCGGGCACGTTCCGTCCCGTCAAGGCGGACAACATCGAAGACCACCAGATGGACTTCGAGGCGTTCACCGTGCCGCCCGAGACGGCGGAGGCGATCAACGCCTGCAAGGCGCGCGGCGGGCGCGTCTTCTGCGTCGGCTCGACGACGGTGCGCACGCTGGAGACGGTTGCGGCCGCGACGCCGGACGGGAAGGTCGTCGCGGGCAGTGGCGCGTCCAACATCTTCATCTATCCGCCCTATCGCTTCCGCGTCTGCGACTGCCTGCTGACGAACTTCCACCTGCCGCAGTCCACGCTGCTCATGATGATCTCGGCGCTGGCCGGACGCGAGCGTGTCCTCTGCGCCTACGCGCTCGCGGTGCGGGCGAACTACATGTTTTTCTCGTATGGCGATTGCATGTTGATCGTCTGATTTGGTATAATCAGCCGAACTATGGCACTTTTCGTTCCCAAAGACCGCCGGTCGCTGTTCCGCCAATTCCTTGGCGGGATGTACGACTCTGTTGTCATTACCGACCCGAACGGGCATATCCTTGAAATCAACCCGCGCACGGTCGAGTATTTCGGCCGCGAGCCCGACGAGGTTCTCGACGAGCCGATCTCGATTTACATTCCGGGCCTGAAGTCCGATGTCGTCGCGCGCATCCGCAAGGGGCTGGAGGGCGACCGCCACGTCGTCATCGACGCGAACGGCGTCGCCAAGGACGGCACGCGCATCGCCTGCGAGGTCGCCGTCTCGTGCATCGACCTCATGAACCCCGGCGACCTCATCTTCACGATCCGCAACGTCGAGCGGCGCCGCGCGTACATGAACATGTTCCGCACCAAGGCGAACGCCTTCGAAATCGCGCAGGTCGCGCTCTTCGCCTGTTCGGAGAGCGGGGCGATCGTCGAGGCGAACGCGGCGTTCTGCGCGCTTTTCGGCCTGACGGACGTCGAGGAGGCGCGGCGGCACGGCTTTGCGGACTTCATGTGCGACGCGCCGCTGCCGGAGAACTTCAAGAAGGCCCTCGCCGGCGAGCAGACGGTGACGGACATTGTCGCCGAGGGCGACGGGGACGACCAGGAGGATCTGGAGATCGTCCTCGCGCCGAACCGCCACGGCCGCCGCGTCGTCGGCGTCGTCGGCAGCATCCAGAAGGTCTGAAGAAGATGAGACGTGCACCCCAACATGCGGCGGGCATCGCCGCGCTGACGGTCAACAAGGCGGACGCGAAAGTCCTTCAGGACTTCCTCGCGCAGAAGTTCGCGCTCTCGCGCCGCGCGGCGAAGGCGATGATCGACGGGCGCAGCGTCTGGGTGAACCGCACCTGCGTCTGGATCGCGCGCTACGCGCTCAAGACGGGCGACCTCGTGGAAGTGCCGACGGCGGTCGTGAAGGGCGCGCAGAAGCAGGGCGGCGCGACGACGGCGCGGACGGTCGCGGACGGCGCGCCGTCCGCAGCGGCACGCCGCCACGTCCGCGTGCTGTGGTCGGACGACAACTACCTCGTCTGCGACAAGCCGGCGGGGCTCGTGAGTTGCGACGACCCGAAGAGCGCGGAGACGATCCTGCGTACGCAGGAGAAGATTCCGACGCTGGAGGCCGTCCACCGCCTCGACCGCGACACGACGGGCTGCCTGCTCTTCGCGAAGAGCCACGCGGCGTTCCTTGCGGCGGTCGAGCTCTTCAAGACGCACAAGGTGTCGAAGACGTACCACGCGATTGTCGTCGGGCGTTTTGCGTATGCGCACCAGACCATCGACACGCCGCTGGACGGCGAGCCGGCCATGTCGCGCGTCACGCGCGAGGGGGCGTCGGACGATGCCTCGTTCCTGCGCGTCCGCATCGAGACGGGCCGCACGAACCAGATTCGGCGGCATCTCGCGTCGATTCGCTTTCCGATTGTCGGCGACCGTGTGTTCGGGCTCAAGCGCGCGCGCGACATGCGCCTTTTGCAGGTGCCGCGCCAGATGCTGCACGCCTCGACGCTGAAGCTGCCGAATCCGCTCGACCGCCATGCGGAGATTCGGGCCCATGCGCCGCTGCCGGCGGATTTCCGTGCAGCCCTGCGCCTCTTTGGCATGGGCAAGTGAAGTCAGGGGCCGCCGATGGAATGTCGCACGACAGACGCCTTTTCGCTCGCGGGCAAGCGCATCCTCGTGACGGGGGCGTCGAGCGGCATCGGCCGCGCGACGGCGATTGCGGCGGCGGAACTGGGCGCGCAGGTCGTCTTGACGGCGCGACGGGCGGAAGCTTTGGAGGAGACGCGGCGGCTGTGTCCGGGTGAGGGCCATCTGGTCGTTCCGGGTGACCTGTCGGATTCCGCGTTCCTGCCGGAGCTGGTGGCGCAGGCCGCGCCGCTGGACGGGCTCGCGCACGTTGCGGGCGTGAGCCCGATCGAGCCCGTCACGGTCTTTGACGCGCGCCGCGCGGAGGCGGCGATGCGGGTCAACTGCCTGGTGTTCGTCGAGCTGATGAAGCTGCTGGCGCGCCCCGCGTTTCGCGCGCCGGCGTTTGCGGCGGTGGCCGTCTCCAGCGTGTCCGCCGTGGTCGGCTGGCCCGGCGGCGCGGTCTACTGCGCGGCGAAGGGCGCGCTCTCGGCGAGCGTGCGGGCGCTCGCGGCCGAACTCGCGCCGCGCGGCATCCGGGTCAACGCGGTGTGCCCCTCGAACATCCGGACGCCGATGTTCGACGCGGGGGCGGGGCGGATGGACGACGCGGCGTCGCGCGCGGCTCTGCTCCGGCGCCAGCCGCTCGGCATCGGGCGTCCCGAGCAGGTGGCGCGTCCGATCTGCTTTCTCCTTTCGGAGGCCGCCGCGTTCGTCACGGGCGTGAACCTGCCGGTGGACGGCGGCTACCTGGCGCAATGACGAGGAGGTGTTCCGTGAAGGCAGAGGAGAGGGCGAAGGGCCGCGCGCGGGCGGCAGACGACGGTCGGGTCAAGTGGCAGGAGGTCTTCGGCGACCTCCGCGAGGAACTGCGGAACGGCGTCTACCCGCAGGGCGTGCCCCTGCCGTCGGAAAGGGCCCTGTGCCGGAAATACGGGATCTCCCGCATCACGAGCGTGCGCGTCATGGACGAGCTGCGCAAGCAGGGGCTCGTCTGCCGCAGGCGCGGCAGCGGGACGTTCGCGACGAAGCTCGCCTGCGCGGAGGCGGGGCGGCTGGGGCTCATCTTCCCGAGTCTCGCGTTCGGCGAGATCTTTGCGCCGATCTGCCAGTCGCTTGCGCGCTTCGCGCAGCAGGACGGCTATTCGTTCGTCTTCGGCGACATCTCGTCCCCCCAGCCGAGCCGACGCGCGCACGAGGCCTGCAAGGTCGCGCGGCTGTTCGTCGAGCAGGGCGTCGCGGGCGTCGTGCTCCAGCCGCTGGCGTTCCTGAAGACGCCGGCGCGCGTGACGCGGGAGATCCTGACGCTGTTCGCCGAGGCGGACATCCCGGTCGTGCTCGTCGACCGCGACGTCGAGTCGACCGACGTGCCGCACGACTTTGTGGGCATCGACAACCTCGCGGCCGGGCGTGCGCTGGGCGCGCACCTGCTTGCGCGCGGCGCGAAGCGCATCCACTTCCTGATGCGCCCGAACTGCGCGTCCGTGATCCGGGACCGCCTGGACGGCGTGATGAGCGCGCTGGGCGCGAACCGCCCGAAGAACGCCGTCATCGTCGCCGAGCCGACGGACATCGCGGCGCTGGAGCCCTGGTTCCGGCGGCGGCCGCGTCCGGACGCGGTGATCTGCGAGTCGGACTACGTGGCCGCGCAGTTCCGCAACACGCTTGACAGGTTCGGGCTTTCGGTGCCGAAGGACGTCCGGCTGGCGGGGTTTGACGACATTCGCTGCGCGATCTCCACGACACCGCCGCTGACGACCGTCCACCAGCCGTGCGAAGACCTGGCGCGCATGGTCTACCAGACGCTGCTCGACCGCATGCGCGACCCGTCGCTGCCGGCGCGGCGCATCCTGCTGGGCGCGCCGCTCGTCATCCGCGACTCGACGCGCTGACGACCATGCGTTTCTCCTTGTGCGGGACAGTCGTCCGCATTCCGGCCCGTCGGCCCGACAGTTCGCCTGAACCGAACAAGATTGCTTTCGCTGGACACGGAGAAGAAGGAGAGTCGGAGACACGGAGACCTTTACGTGATTCATGAAACATGAAACCCCATTGATGTCGTCCTGACTGTCTGAGGCTCGCTCCTCCGCGTCTCCCAATCTCCGATTCCTCCGCGTTCAGCGCACCCCGCCTAGCGGCCCCTTCGGGCTGCTTCGCAGGGGGATATGCAGGCCTTCCCGTGCAGGGCGCCCAAGTCGCCCGCCCGGAGGCGGGAGCACCGTTGCCCCGAAGCGCGCCGCACGTCGGCAAGCGAAAGGACACGTGCGTGCGACGGGCCAAACCGCGATGCGACGATTATTGTCCCGCAATGAAGGGGCACGAGAAGGCCGTTCTACGCTGATGCGCCGAAGATTTGATATAATACGCGCTGAATTTCAGAAAGGACAAACCAACAATGAAAGCACCCAAGAAGGGCATCAAGTGGGAGGAACTCGGATTCGGGTTCTCCGACGTCAACTGTCACGTCCGCTTCACGTGGAAGAACGGGAAGTGGTCCAAGCCGTCGTTCGTGAAGGATCCGTGGATCACGATGCACATCGGCGCGGCCTGCCTCCACTACGGTCAGGAGTGCTTCGAGGGCATCAAGGCCTTCCGCCAGAAGGACGGCAAGATCGTCATCTTCCGTCCCGACGAGAACGCCAAGCGCATGTACCGCACGGCCGAGCGCACCTGCATGCCGCCGGTGCCGGTGGAGATGTTCCTCGACGCCTGCAAGGCCGTCGTCAAGCGGAACGCCGAGTTCGTGCCGCCGTACGGGACGGGCGGGTCGATGTATCTCCGTCCGCTCCTGATCGGCACGGGCCCGCAGATCGGCGTCGCCCCGGCGAAGGAGTACACGTTCATGATCATGGTCATGCCGGTCGGCGCCTACTACAAGGGCGGGCTGAAGCCGGTGCGCGCCGTCATCTTCGACCAGTGGGACCGCGCCGCGCCGCACGGCATGGGCGACGTGAAGGTCGGCGGCAACTACGCGGCCGGCATCTACGCGCACGAGAAGGCGAAGCGCGAGGGCTGGCCGGTCGAGCTCTACCTCGACGCGAAGTCGCACAAGTACATCGAGGAGTTCGCGACGTCCAACTTTGCGGGCATCACGAAGGACGGCGTGTACGTGACGCCCGACAGCTGCTCGGTGCTGCCGTCCGTGACGAACATGTCCCTCAAGCAGTGCGCGACGGATCTCGGCATCAAGGTCGAGTGCCGTCCCGTGCCCTACACGGAACTGAAGAAGTTCAAGGCGGTCGCCGCGCTCGGCACGGCCGTCGTGATCACGCCCGTCTGGGAGATCACGCGCAACGACAAGGTCATCAAGATCTCCGATCCCGAAGTCGTCGACCCGACGCTCCAGAAGCTCTACGACCGCGTTCAGGGCATCCAGTACGGCACGGTCGAGGACACGCACGGCTGGTGCTTCGAGGTGAAGTAAGGGAGCGGTGGAAGACCTTCCCGAAGTCCTGAAGAGACTTCTCCGGGCCCGCGGAATCGATGACGCGGACTGGGAGAGGTTTCTCAATCCCTCGTTGCGCGACCTCGTCGCCCCGACGGAGCTTCCCGGCGTCGCGGACGCGGCGGACGTTCTGCTCGCGGCGCTCGTCGCGAAGCGGCACATCGTCGTCTTCGGCGACTACGACTGCGACGGCGTGTGCGCGACGGCGATTCTCGTCAAGACGCTGGCGACGCTGAACGCGGCGATCGACCCCTCGCCCGACGCGGCGAAGCGGATTGCGCCGTTCCTGCCGGAGCGGCTGTCCGAGGGCTACGGCATGAGCGACGTGTCCGTCGCGCGGCTCCTGAAGGAGAACCCCCAGGTCGAGCTCGTCGTGACGGTCGACAACGGCATCAACTCCGTGCAGCAGGTCGCCGACCTGAAGGCGAAGGGCGTGTCCGTCGTCGTGACGGATCACCACCTGCCCGCCTACGCGCGCGCGGCGGACGGCACGCCGGGCGAGATGATCCTGCCGGATGCGGAAGTCGTCGTCGACCCGAAGGCCGCCGCGCCCGCGCACCTGCAGGAGCTTTGCGGTGCGGGCGTCGCGTTTTTCCTCGCGAACCGGCTCGTCTCCGAGGCGAAGCGGCGCGGCCTCTACGACGGGCCGAAGCTCTGCGGGCCGCTCCTGATCCTCGCGGGCCTTGCGACGGTGACGGACATCATGCCCGTCCTCGGGCAGAACCGCATTCTCGTCGCCGAGGCGCTGAAGAACTTCCGCACCTGCGCGCCGCTCGGTCTGCAGGAACTCCATTCCCGCGCCGCGCGGAACGCGCGCAACGACCTGACGGCGCGCGACTTCGGCTTCATGCTCGGCCCGCGCATCAACGCGGCGGGACGCCTCGCAAGCGGCATGGACGCCCTCGACCTCGTGCTGGAGACGAACCGCGAGCGCGTGCGCGAGTACGCGCGGCGCATCGACCTCAACAACACCGAGCGCAAGGCCATCGAGCAGAAGATGACGGACGACGCGCTCGCGAAGGTCGTCCCCGGCGCGGCGGCGCAGGTCATCGACCTCCCCGACGGGCATCCCGGCGTCGCCGGCATCGTCGCCGCGCGCGTGATGGAGCGGCTGGGCGAGACGGTGCCCGTCTGCGTCTACGCGGGCGGGCACGGGAGCGCGCGCGCGCCGGAGGGGCTGAACATCCGCGACGCCTTCGTCGCGTGCGACGAGGTGCTGGAGCGCTACGGCGGCCACGCGGCGGCCGGCGGCTTCTCCGTGAAGGACGGGCAGGTCGACCGTTTCCGCGAACTCCTCGCGGCCTACTGTGCGAACCTGCGCGGCAACGGCGTGCCGTCCGTTGCCGACAAGAAGCCGACCGACCTCTGGCTCGACCTGTCGGACGTCACGTTTGAACTGGCCGAGGCGCTGACGCGGCTGGAGCCGTATGGCGAGGGCAACCCCGAACCGGTCTTCGGCCTGCGCGGCGCCTTCGTGCGGGAGGCTCGTCCGCTCGGCGCGGAGGGCAAGCACCTGTCCTGTTCCGTCGGCACGGCGGCGAGCGGTGGTCTGCGGGCGATCTGGTGGGGGCACGGCGACCAGGTCGAGGTGCTGCGCGCGCAAGGGGCCCAGCCCCACGACGTGCGCTTTACGCTCGTCCTCTCGGACTACGGCGAGCGACACGTCGAACTTCGCCTTCAGTCCGTCGACTGACTTGTGGCGCCCGCGCAAAACTTCGCGCGGAATTTAGAGTATAATGTGCGGCAACCTATGGACACCTTCGGCTTGTGGTCGCTCGTCCCGCCCCTCGTGGCAATCGCGCTCGCGCTCAAAACGCGCGAGATCGTCCTTTCCCTCTTCGCCGCCATCTTCTCCGGCGCGGCGATTCACGCCTGGCTGACGCACGCGGGCGCGCTCGCCGCGTTCAAGACGATCGTCGACCTGATCGGCGGCAAGACGGCGGAGAACATGCCGATGGTGCTCTTCCTCTGCCTCTTGGGCGCGCTCGTCTCGGTCGTCACGCGCGCGGGCGGCGCGCGGGCCTACGGCGAGTGGGCCTATCGGCGGCTCAGGAGCGAGACGGCCGTGAACCTGATGACGATCGTCATGGGCCTCATCATCTTCATCGACGACTACTTCAACTGCCTCACGGTCGGCACGGTGATGCGGCCCGTCACGGACAAGTTCAAGATCTCCCGCGCGAAGCTCGCCTACCTGATCGACACGACCGCCGCGCCCGTCTGCATCCTCTCGCCGATCTCGTCCTGGGCGGCCTACGTCATCTCCTGCCTGCCCGAGGGGATGCAGGAAAAGGGCCTCGGCCTCTATCTCGCCGCCGCGCCGCTCAACTTCTACGCGATTCTCTCGCTCGTCCTGCTGTTCATCTTCGCCTTCGGGCACCGCTTCGACATCGGGCTCATGCGCCGTATGGAGCGGACGGCCCACGTCCACCGCGACGTCGGCGCGGAAGTCGTGATGCGCGAGGGGCTGGAGCCCGTCCCCGTCTCGGCGCGCGGCCACGTCGTCGATCTCGTTTTCCCGATTCTCGCGCTCATCGGCTTTGCGGCGTGGTTCCTCACGCGCTACGAGGCGGGCGTCGCCCTCGCGCTCGCCGCGCTCGTCGCGCTCGTCCTCACGTTCCTCTTCCTCGTGCCGCGCCGCGTCATCGACTACCACCAGTTCGCCGCCGCGACGCTCTTCGGCATCAAGACGATGGTGCCCGCGCTCGTCCTGCTCGCGCTCGCGTGGGGCATCTCCGCCGTTTGCAACGACCTGCTCGGCACGGGGAAGTACATCGCCACGCTGCTTGTCCGGGCGGATCTCTCGCTCGCCTTCCTGCCGGCGGTGCTGTTCGTCACGGCGGCCGTCTTCGCCTTCGCGACGGGCGCGAGCTGGGGCGCGATCGGCATCCTCGTGCCGATCGGGATGAGCGTCTGCCAGGCGATCGAGCCGACGGCGGCGGTGCTCACGCTCGCGGCGACGCTCGCCGGCAGCGTCATGGGCGACCACTGCTCGCCCATCGCCGACACGACGATCCTCGCCTCGACGGGCGCGCAGTGCAAGCACATGAACCACGTGATGACGCAGATCCCCTACGCGCTCCTCGCCGGGGGCGTCTCGCTTCTCGCCTACCTCGCCGCCGGCGCCGTGTTCCTTTAGGCCATCCGCTTGGCCGTCCTGCACGGGAAAGCCTGCATATCCCCCTGCGAAGCAGCCCGAAGGGGCCGCTAGGCGGGGTGCGCTTAACGCGGAGGCAGCGGAGAGAGGGAGACGCGGAGGAGCGAGTCGCACGCCTCTCCATCATCTCCGTGTTCAGCGAAAGCAATCTTCTTCGGTTCGGGCGATCTGCCGGGCCGACGGGCCGAGAGGCGGGCCTATTGATTTTCGCGGCGAAATTCGGTATTCTATCCGTCAAACATTTCAACTCAAGAAGGAGAAGACAAAGACATGAGACCCGGTTTGACGCAAATCCTCATCTGCGTGGCGATTATCGCCTTGGTGTTCGGTGCGAAGAAGATCCCCGAACTCGCGCGCTCGATTGGCAAGGCGAAGGGCGAGTTCAAGAAGGGCCTTCAGGAAGGCGAGAAGGAACTGGCCGAGGCCGAAGCGGCCCGTGCGGCCGAAAAGGCCGCCGAGCCCGCGAAGGAGCTCGTCTGACCGAACTCGTCCGAGAGCGGCTGAAGTCCGTTCCCGACCGCCCCGGCTGCTATCTCATGCGAGATCGCCGGGGCGTCATCATCTACGTCGGCAAGGCGAAGAACCTGCGCCGCCGCGTCTCCTCGTACTTCCGCGCGGGCGCGCGGCATCCGCCGAAGGTGCGCTCGATGGTCGAGACGGTCTACGACTTCGAGTTCATGACGGTGAAGAACGAGGCCGAGTCGCTCCTCACCGAGGCGTCGCTCATCAAGAAGTACAAGCCGCGCTTCAACATCCTCATGCGCGACGACAAGCGCTATCTCGCGCTCCGGGCCGACCCGACGGCGGACTGGCCGCGCTTCGCCTGCTGTCGGATCGTCCGCGATGACGGCGCGCGCTACTTCGGACCGTTCCCGTCAGCGCCCGTCGTCCGCGCCGCGAAGGACTTCGTCGAGAAGCGCTACGGCATCCGCGAATGCGACTGCCTCGCGCCCGACGAGGCCGCGCACCGCCACTGCCTCGCGAACGTCATCCGCCACTGCTCGGCGCCGTGCCTCGGCCAGGTGACGCGCGCGGATTACCGGGCGCGCTTCGAGGAGGCGTGCGCGTTCCTGGAGGGGAAGCGTCCCGAGGTGCTGGGCGAAGTCGAGGCGCGCATGAAGGACGCGGCGGCGAAGGGCGACTTCGAGGCGGCCGCGCGCTGGCGCGACACGCTCTTCGCCCTGAAGGACATGACGAAGGCCCATTTCGTACGCCGCTCGCCGCACCTGCGCGAGGAGGATGCGCGGCGCGGTCTTGCGGAGCTTGCGGACGCGCTGGGGCTCGTCGCGCCGCCGCGCATCATCGAGTGCGTCGACATCTCGAACCTCTTCGGCACGCATAACGTCGCCTCGCTCGTCGTCGCGCGCGACGGGCTGCCCGACGGACGCTACTATCGGCATTTCAAGATCCGCTCGTTTGCGGGCGCGGACGATCCTCGCGCGATGGCGGAGGTCGTGCGCCGCCGCTACGGGCCCGACTCGACGTTGCTCGCGACGTCGCCGCGCGCCGACCTCTACATCTGCGACGGCGGCGTCACGCAGCTCCGGGCCGCGCGCGCCGTCTTCGACGAGCTCGGCGTCACGGACATTCCGACCGTCGGCCTCGCCAAGCGCCAGGAGGAGGTCGTGCTGGACGACGGGCGGCCGAACGTGTTCCTGCCGCGCGACTCGCAGGCGCTCATGGTCATCACGCGTCTCCGCGACGAGGCGCACCGCTTCGCGATCACCTACCACCGCAGCCTGCGCGAGCGGACAATCCGCGAGTCGGCGCTCGACGAGGTGCCGGGCATCGGCGAGGCGAAGAAGGTGAAGCTGCTGCGGGCGTTCCGGTCGGTTTACGGCATCGCGCGCGCGTCCGTCGAGGAGGTCGCGTCCGTCGCGGGCGTGCGCGCGGCGGTCGCCGCCGAGGTCGTGCGGACGGCGCAGGCGGCAGCGGGGGAGCGGACATGAGACGGCGGGCGCGCGCCATTAACACGCCGTTAACAATCGAATGGTATTCTAGCGGACAGTTGGACGAAACGAAAGGAGAGACGAGACATGGTGACGGAACAGATCAAGCTGTTGAGGAAGATTCAGCACCTCGTGCTGATTCGCGATGAACACGAAAACGTCGGTTCGGGCGAGCGGTCGGAGGAGCTCGCCGCCGAGATCGCGCGGCTGCAGGCGCAGCTGACGCCCGAGGCGGCGGCGCTCCACCGGCGGCAGGCGGCGAAAAGCCGCCTGTTCCTGTCGCCGCTGGCACGCGGGAACTGCTCGGCCTGCGGGCTGCGGGTGCCGATGGCGGAGCTTCAGCATGTGTTGAGCGGCGACCGTTTCGTGACGTGCTCGAGCTGCGGGCGCATCCTCTACCGCCCGGACGTGAAGGCGACGGGGCTTCGGCCCGGCGAGCCGGATCCGAAGTTCCTCCTCTCGCGGTTCAGCACCGGCAAGCTGATGGTGCCCGACCTGAAGGCGAAGACGCCGGCGGAGGCGATTGCCGAGCTCTGCGGCGTGCTGGCGAAGGAGAAGATGCTCGCCGACCCGGAGGCCGTCGTGACGGCGGCGCTGGAGCGCGAGAAGATCCTCTCGACGGCGGTCGGGAACGGCCTCGCGTTTCCGCACATGCGGGGCGTCGAGGAGGGTGTCCTCACGTTTGCGGCGGGCGTCTCCCGGCAGGGCATCGACTGGAACGGGCAGCCCGTGAACCTGGTGGTCTTCACGGCCCTGCCGGTCGTCGCCTCGCCGTTCTACGTGAAGCTGCTCGCCGCGTTCGCGAAGACGTTCGAGGACGGCGAGAAGATGCCGTTTGTCCTGGCGGCGACGGACGCCAAGACGATGTGGAAGGAACTCAACAAGGCCACGCGCGCCGCCGTCAAGGGCCTCTAGCCGCCGGTTTCCCGTCGCGCGGCCTCCGCTTCGCACGGGGGCCGCGCAAATTTGCTATACTTTCCGCTCCCCAATAAAGGATTGGAAAGCATGGAAAACCAGATTGTCATTTCGAAGATCGCCGCCGAGCTCGCGATTCGCCCCGAGTCGGTCGGCGCCGTCGTGAAGCTCCTCGGCGAGGGCAGCACCGTGCCGTTCATCGCCCGCTACCGCAAGGAGGCGCACGGCAACCTCGACGAGGTCCAGATCGGCAAGATCCAGGACCGCTTCGGCTATTTCACCGAACTGCTGGAACGCAAGGAGTCGATCCTGAAGTCCATTGACGAGCAGGGCAAGCTCACGGACGATCTCGCGGCGAAGATTGCCGCGTGCTGGCAGAAGAGCGCGCTCGAAGACCTCTATCAGCCCTACAAGCCGAAGCGCCGCACGCGCGCGCAAGTCGCGAAGGAGAAGGGCTACGAGCCACTTGCGGACGCGATCTGGGACGGGACGTGGAACGGCGGTGCCGTGGAAGGCTGGAAAAGGAAAGAAGAGGGCGAAGAGGAAGAGGGCGCGGAACCTGAAGACGAAGCCTCCGTGCCGACGGACGAGGATCTGCAGTTCGCCCGCGACATTCTCGCCGAGCGCATCGCCGACATCGCCGACGTGCGCGGCGCGGTGCGCCAGGCCTTCGCGACGAAGTCGGTCGTGAAGAGCGAGGTCGTGAGCCCGAAGCCGACCGAGCCGACGAAGTTCGAGCAGTACTACGAGTTCTCGGAGCCGATCGCGACGATTCCCTCGCACCGCTACCTCGCGATTCGCCGCGGCCAGGCCGAGAAGGTTCTCTGGGTCAAGCTCGAACTCGACAAGGAGCCGGTCATCGAGCGCCTGCTCGCCATCGTCGACGAGACGCGCGGCGCGGTCGCCACGCACGGCAAAACCCCGACCCTTGCGACCGGCTCTGTTCCGTGCGCGCGCGGCAACGTGCGCGAAACCTCCCCCTGCGCGCAGCAGATTCGCCTCGCGGTCGAAGACGCCTACAAGCGCCTGCTGGCGCCGAGCTGCGAGATCGACGCCACGGTCGAGAAGAAGGCCGAGGCCGACCGCGCGGCGGTCGAGGTCTTCGCCGAGAACCTGCGCCACCTGCTGCTCGCCTCGCCGCTCGGCGGCAAGGCGGTGCTCGCCATCGACCCCGGCATCCGCACGGGCTGCAAGGTCGCGATGATCGACGCGACGGGCAAGTATCTCGGCAAGACCGTCATCTTCCCGCAGCAGAAAAAGCTGGAGGCCGCGAAGGCGATTGCGCTCATCGTCGCGAAGTACCACGCCGAGGCAATCGCCGTCGGCAACGGCACGGCGGGACGCGAGACCGAGGCGTTTGTGCGCGAGACGCTGAAGACGCTGAAGGCGCAGCACCCGGAGATCCCGACGCCCATCGTCGTCTCGGTGTCCGAGGCGGGCGCGTCCGTCTACTCCGCGAGCGAGATCGCGCGCAAGGAGTTCCCCGACCTCGATCTCACGGTGCGCGGCGCGATCTCGATCGGGCGCCGCCTGCAGGACCCGCTCGCCGAGCTCGTGAAGATCGACCCGAAGGCGATCGGCGTCGGGCAGTACCAGCACGACGTGCAGCAGACGCTGCTCGGCTCGAAGCTCGACGAGGTCGTCGTCTCGTGCGTGAACGGCGTCGGCGTCGAGCTGAACACGGCCTCCGCGCCGCTCCTGGAGCGCGTCTCGGGCCTCTCGTCCGCGCTGGCGAAGGCGATTGTCGAATGGCGCGACGCGAACGGGCGCTTCGCCTCGCGCGAAGACCTCAAGAAGGTGAAGGGCCTCGGCCCCAAGGCGTTCGAGCAGTGCGCGGGCTTCCTGCGCATTCGCGGCGCGAAGAACCCGCTCGACGCCTCGGCGGTTCACCCCGAGCGGTATGCGCTCGTCGAGAAGATGGCGGCGGACGTCGGGCTCGGCGTCGGCGACCTCGTCGGCAACGCGCTCGCGGCGAAGAAGATCGACATCCGCCGCTACATCACGAACGAGGTCGGCGAGCCGACGCTGAAGGACATCGTGGCCGAGCTCGTGAAGCCGGGGCGTGACCCGCGCAAGACGTTCGAGCCGCCGAAGTTCCGCGAGGACGTCACGAAGATCGAGGACGTGCAGGAGGGCATGAAGCTCGAAGGCGTCGTCACGAACGTGACGGCGTTCGGCGCGTTCGTCGACATCGGCGTCCACCAGGACGGGCTCGTGCACCTCTCAGAACTGTCGGACAATTACGTGTCCGACCCGGCGAGCGTCGTGAAGGCGGGCGACCGCCTGCAGGTCACGGTCATCGGCGTCGACCGCGCGCGCGGGCGCATCTCGCTTTCGGCGAAGACGAGGCCGACGGTCGGCGGGGCGGGCTTCGCGACGGGCGGCGGCTCCTCCGCGCCGCGTCGCCGCGAGCCGCGCTCGTCCTTCGCGCCGTCCGGCTCGTCCGGCTTCAGCTGCAACCCCTTTGCCAATCTCTAGGCCGGTCGGTTTTTGCTATAATGTCCACGTCATGAAGTCGAGAGTTGACGTAAACGGCGGAACCGAATGAGACTGCATTTCCATGTGAACGGCGAGAAGCCCGAGGCGGCGGCGCAGAGGGACGCGCTGTCGGCGGAAGCCGCGCGCCTCGGCATTGCCGTCGTGGCGACGGGGCGCGCGGCGGATGTCGTCGTCGCCCTCGGCGGCGACGGCACGCTGCTCCGCGCCGTGCACGAGTATCCGGGCGTGCCCGTCCTCGGCTTCAAGCTCGGCGGGCTCGGCTACCTGTCGAGCGTCGGCGAGCGCGACTTCGCCGCCGCGCTCACGGCCCTCGCCGCCGGGCGCTACCGCGTCTCGGAGCGCCGCCTCCTGCAGGTCGGTGGGCACGCCGCGCTCAACGACGTCGTCCTCACGCGCGAGATGAGCGGGCACTCCGCGCGCCTCGATTTGGAGGCGGACGGCAAGCTCGTCACGCGCTACATGGCCGACGGGCTCATCTTCGCGACGCCGACCGGCTCGACCGCCTATTCGCTCGCGGCGGGCGGGCCCGTCCTCATGCCCGACTCGCGCAGCTTCGTCGTCACGCCCCTCAATCCCCACGCGCTCGGTGTGCGTCCGCTCGTCGTGAGCGACGCGGTGTCCTTCACGGTCACGGTGCGTCCGCGCACGGCGGGGAACGCGCTGCGCATCGGCGTCTATGCGGACGGCGCGAACGTCGGCGCGCTGGGGGCGGGCGAACGGGTGACGATCTCGAAAAGCGCTGCGTCGGCGCAGCTTGTGGAGCTCGAAGGCTACGACCCCTACGACGTTCTCGCGCGCAAGCTCGGCTGGTCGGGGAGCAACGTGACATGACGGTACTTGAACTCAACGAAAGCGTCGAGGACGGTTCGATCGCCGAAGTCATCCGCGTCGCCGAGGCGCGGCAGGTGAAGGCCCTCTCGAAGATCGCCGACATCGTGTGCGGCCGCCCCGGCATCCGGCTCGTCCTCGTCGCGGGCGGCTCGGCCGCCGGCAAGACGACGACGGCGACGCGCCTCTGCACGCAGATCCGCGTGAACGGGCGCGCCGCGTACCACCTCTCGACGGACGACTATTTCGTCGGCGACGCGCGCAATCCGCGCGACGCGAACGGCGAGCTCGACTACGAGCATGTCGAGTGCGTGGACATCCCCGCGCTCGCGGCGGACGTGAACGCGCTTCTGCGCGGCGAGACGATTCGCGTGCGCAAGTTCGACTTCGTGCGCCACGTGCCGCGCTGGACGGACGCCACGGTTTCGCTGCCGAAGGGCGGGTTCGTCGTGCTGGAGGGCATCCACGCGCTCAACCCCCGCCTGACGGAGGGAATCCCCGACCGGGCGAAGTATCGTGTGCTCGTCGAGCCGCGTCCGACGCTCGACGTCTTCGGCGGCATCACCCCGAAGCCGTGCGAGGCGCGCTTCCTGCGGCGGCTCGTGCGCGACAACCAGTTCCGCAAGATGAGCCCGGCGACGACGGTGCGGCTCTGGCCGAAGGTGCGCGCCGGCGAGGAGCGGTGGATCCGGCCGTTCTGCGGCAACGCCGACCTGACGTTCGACTCCTACCTCGTCTACGAGCTGGCGGTGCTGAAGCCGTTCGCGGGCGGGCTCCTGGAGCGCGCGCGGCTCGAGCTCGGCCCCGTGCCGGAGGTCATGAACATGATCCGGCTGCTCGCCGCCGTCGCGCCGACGACGCCCGCCTACGTGCCGGGCGACTCGATCATCCGCGAGACGATCGGCGGCAGCCAGCTCGAATACTGAGCGCCGTCTTGCGCGGACGGGCCGTCAGGCCTTGACAAGGTGCTTGCGGAGGGCGATGGCGACGGCTTCGGCGCGGTTGGCCGCGCCGATCTTCTCGAGGATGTGGTTGACGTGCTCCTCGACGCTGCGGACGGACAGCCCGAACTGCCGGGCGATGTCCCGGTTCGTGAGGCCGCGCGTCAGGGAGTGCAGAACCTCGGACTGCCGTTCGGTCAGGTCGTCGATGGGCGGATCGGTGTTCATGAGGGTCTTGATCTCGGGGCTGAGATAGCGCCGGCCGTTGGCGACTTCCCGGATGGCCGCGACCAGTTCGGCGTTTTCGGCGCTCTTCAGGACGGCCCCGGCCGCGCCGGCCGCGAGCGCGCGGGCGATTCCGTCGGATGTCGTGAAGCTCGTCAGGATGAGGACGGGGATGCTGGGCATCGCCTCGTGCAGACGGCGCGTGGCGTCGGCGCCGTCCAGCTTCGGCATCATGAGATCCATGACGACGACGTCGGGCCTGAGCCGGACGGCTTCCGCCACGGCCTGCTCGCCGTCGCGGGCCTGTCCGATGACGTCGAGGTCGCCTTTCGCGCGGAAGAGCGCGGCCAGCCCCATGCGGACGATGGCGTGGTCGTCGGCGATCAGGATTCGTGTCTTCTTCATGACGGTTGCCCCTGGAGGTCGGGAATGTCGATTGAGATGCGCACGCGCGTTCCGGCGGTCGGTCGGCTGTCGATGGTCAGGCTACCGCCCAGCAGCTCCACGCGCTCCGCGATCCCCTGAAGGCCGAAGTGCCCCTGCTCGACGCCCGGACGGGCTTCCGGGTCGAAGCCGCAGCCGTTGTCGCGGACGGAGAAGAGCAGCCGTGCGCCGCTGAGCGAGCCCGCGACCCGGAGAACCGAGGCCTTGCCGTGTCGGATGGCGTTGAGCGCCAGTTCGCGGACGATGCGGAGGATGGCAAGGGCGGTGTTCTCCGAGAGGGCGGCGCGGTCGACGTTGAAGCGGACGGCCAGCGCGGCCCCGGCGAGGTGCGGCGCGAGCGTCCGGCGAATGGCCTCGTCCATGCGCGTGTCGTCCAGCGTCTGGTTGCGGAGATCCCACATGCAGTTCTTGAGGTCGTTTCGGCAGGACAGGAGGGCTCGGGAGGCGATGCCGAGATGCCGTTCCGCCTCGGACGGGCTGTTTCGGACGAAGTCGCGCGAGGCGTCGATCTCAAGGGAGACGCCGGCCAGCGTCTGGGCAATCGTGTCATGGAGCTCGATGGCGAGCCGTGTGCGCTCCTCGACCTTGAGACTGGCCGAGAAGGACACCAGGCGCTCGGCGGTCAGCTCGCGGCAGCGGCGGTCGACCAGCCCGTGCAGGAACGAGTTCCAGGCCAGGATCGCCAGGGCGAGGGCGAAGAGGATGGCGAAGCCGAGGGCGACGTTGGTCGCCGTCAGGTAGCGCGGCAGACGCAGGACGTCTGCGCTCTCGTCGTTCTGCGCTGTGACGAGCCAGTTCCCGTGCGCGTCGCCGTCGGACGTGTTGCGCGCGCGCACCGTCAGCCGGCGGAAATAGGCCCCGGCCGGCGTGCTGGCCGTCGAGCCGATCTCGCACGAGAGGCTGATGGCGTCGCCGACGCGGAGCGGGCCGTCCGGCCAGTCGAAGTCGCGTCGGATGATGACGCGGCCCGTCTGGTCACGGATGACGAACCGGGGGTCGTTCGTGGCGAACGGCGCCGCAACGACGGCCTCGACCGCGAACTCCTGCCCGAACTGACGGCTCTTGATGGCCGCGAGGACGTCGGCGACAGTCCCCCGGATCTCGTCGGAGGCGTTTCCGGCGAACGGCAGCAGGGCGGTCAGAAGGAGAATTCGGAGCGAGCGCTTCATAGGCGTATTTTACCAAAATCGGCGGTCTGCGGTGCACCCGTGTTTTCACGGGTAGCGTTCTGTCGGTGCGTTTTGGTAAAATACCTAACATGAAATGCGCAGAAAAAGGTTGGCTTCGGATGGCGTGGGCGGCGTGTGCCGCCCTGTGCTGTGCCGGAGGGCTTCGGGCGGGCGACTGCCGCGTGAAGATGCTGCCGGGCGAGAACTGGTGGGGGCTTTGCAACAACTTCGGGCGGCAGATGCCGTTCAACGCGAAGACCGACTTCCAATGCGACCTGCGCGTGAGCAACTACAGCCACCAGTCGCAGTCCGTGCTCGTCTCGGACAAGGGACGCGTCCTCTGGTGCGCCGAGCCGGTCGAGGCCACGATTGGAGACGGGACGATCTGCCTCGTCTCCGACCGTGGCGAGATTGTCCTGCGCGAAGACGCGGGGCAGACGCTGGCGGAGGCCTACCGCTTCGCCTCGAGAACCTACTTTCCGCCGACAGGCGAGGTGCCGGATCTCCTCTATTTTGCCGCGCCCCAGTACAACACGTGGATCGAGCTGACCTACCACCAGAACGAGAAGGACATCCTCGCCTACGCGCAGTCGATGCTAGACAACGGCCTCCCGCCCGGCGTCTTCATGATCGACGACACGTGGCAGTTCGGCTACGGCACGTGGGAGTTTGACCCGCGCCGCTTTTCCGATCCGAAGGGCATGATCGAAAAGCTCCACAAGATGGGCTTCAGGGTGCTGCTCTGGATGTGCCCGTTCGTGTCGATGGACTCGCCGGCGTTCCGTCGGATCGCATGGGGCGTCAATCCCGACGACGTGAAGGGCTACCCGACGAAGGGTGGCTTCCTGACGGGAAGCCCGCAGACGGGGCGCGGCGGCGCACCCAACCCCCTGCCGATCCGGTGGTGGAACGGCTGCTCGGCGCTCCTGGACTTCACGCACCCGAACGCGGTTGCCTGGTTCAACGAGCAGCTTGACGGACTGAAGCGCGACTTCGGCGTGGACGGCTTCAAGTTCGACGGCGGCGCGGTTTCGTTTTATGCGGACTCGGTTGAGTCCACGGGCGATGATTCCGGGCTGGCAAAGCCGTTCGCCTACGACCCGTCCGTCTGCGCCGCGAGGCAGAGCGCACTCTACGGCGCGTTCGCCCTGAAGCATGCGGGCAGCGAGTACCGCAACGGTTTCGGCTTCGCCGGAAAGCCCGTCGTCATGCGCCTCCACGACAAGGATCATTCGTGGGCGGCCCTGTGGCGGCTCGTCCCCGACATGATTGCGGCGGGGTTCGTCGGATGTCCTTTCATCTGCCCCGACATGGTCGGCGGCGGCTACTGGCAGGCGTTTCTGCCGGGCGCGCCGTTCTCGGAGGAGCTGTTCGTGCGCTCGGCGCAGGTGCAGGCGCTCTGCCCGATGATGCAGTTCTCGGCCTCGCCGTGGCGTTGCCTCAGCGCGGCGAACCAGAGGATCGTCCGCGACGCGGTGGCCCTCCGCCAGAAGTTCGCGCCGATGTTCGTCGCGCTCGCGAAGAAGGCGGCGAAGGACGGCGAGCCGATCATGCGCAACCTGGAGTACGCCTATCCCGGGCGGGGCTATGCCGCCATTCAGGACGAGTTCCTGATGGGCGAAGACCTGCTCGTCGCGCCGGTCGTCGAGAAGGGCGCGACGTCCCGAAAGGTCGTGATCCCGCCGGGGACGTGGAAGGCCGACGACGGCACGGTCTTCATGGGCCCGACGTCGGTCACGGTCGCCGCGCCGCTCGCGCGGCTGCCGCACTTCACGCGCGTGCGCTCGACCTCGGCAAAGAATCTCTGAACGGAAACAACAACACGAAAGGAACGACACGATGAAAACATTGGTGATTGGTTTGGTGGTCCTGAGCGCGACTCTTGCGCAGGGGGCTGTCCCCCGCTTCGGGACGACGTTTGACACGCGCCTGACAACCAACGAGCTGGGTACGGTCGCGCAGGTCGGCGCGACGATGCTGCCGACGGCGGCGTTCGTCGACGACGGGCACGGTGGCTGGGCCCTGGACGGTGCGGCGTTTGCCGAGAAGGGCGTCGCGCTCTATGCCGACAGAACGGCAGGCGGATGGAACGCAACGCTCACGGGAAACACCAATGTGACGAAGGTCGTGGATGGTGAGCCAAAGACGGTGCCGGACACAGAGATCGCATCGGACTGGGTGCTTTCCCTGCGCGCGAAAGTCGGTGACGTGGACGATCAGATCCTTTGGTATTTGCGATACGGAAGCGCAGGGGCCGGCGTCTATCTGCGGACGGTTAGAAACGAGGATGGCAAACTCTGCCTCTCGCTTGAGTGGTCGGGCAAAGGGGCGTGGTCGTCTCATACCAACGTTGTGTTCGGCAACGTAGACACGACGGGTTTCCACCATTATGTCATCACGTGTTCTCAGGCGGACGGCCTTGCTTTTCTGCTTGACGGAGAGACAAAATGGACGGGCAAAACGATTAATGCCTATGACGAGGAGGATCCGGACAATGTCTTCGTTCAAGAGCGAAAGCTGTATGCGAAAAGCTACAACTCACTTTGGCTTGGGCGCGTCGAAGGGAAGACGAACGTCGGTGCCGGAGACTGGACGACGGTCTATGACGACGTGCGCTTCTATTCGACGAACAACGCGAGCGATTCGTCCGTGCCGACGGCGGAGGAGATCGTCGCGCTGACGGAGACGGTGAAGGAGGATCGCGTTCTCGTGTTGCCAAATGCCCGGCTGGCCGTTTCCTTTGATGACCGGGCGTTGAAAGATGCGGCGGGCGTCATCGAACAGGTTGGCGCGGATATACTGGCGAAGTCGGCGTTTCGTCTAAACAGTCGGGGCGGCTACACGCTGAATGCCGCGCGTTTGGAGGATGGAAAGGGCGCATGCCTGTACCAGTTTGGTGACTCATGGGCCGAGTATCAGCCATTATTCGGCTGTAACCGCGAGACAGGACGTTCGTTTGCCATCTCGCTGGTGGCGAAGGTCGCACCGGTGGACGGCGCAGCGGTCTGCTACGTTCGTTACGGCAACACGGGTGTGGGCCTTGTTCTCTATACTGTGCGGAATGCGACGGGCGGCACAGACCTTGCGTTGGCATGGCTGGGTTCATCCAGTCATATTGCCTATCCCAATGTAGTGGCTGCGAACATCGACACGATGGACTACCACCATTATGTCTTGGCATGTTCAGCGGATTCGAAGAATACGCGTCCGATCCGACTGTGGATCGATGCGTTTCCCGTAGATTTGTTCACGGAAAAAAAGTTGTCGTACTACGAGGATGAAGCCGCAACGACGACTGCGACGCGCGTGGTGGCGAGCAAGGGGTATTCGGGCCTCTATTTGGCGGCGGCGCGCGGTGCGGAGTTGGCGTGTACGGCCCCGAACGGCACGCGTTTTGGCGATGTGCGGCTCTTCGTCGGCGAAGAGGCGACGGACGGTTATGGGTCTTCCGCAGTCTCGCCGGAAGACATCGATGCCCTTTATCGCAAACTGATGCCGTATGCGGATCGCGTGTCAGGCGGTCTAATTCTTAGTATTAGATAAGGATGTCGGCATGAAACACGCACTTGTTTTTTCGCTGATGGCCGTCCTTGGGATGAGCCGCGCCTGTTCCGAACCGTCTGCCGACCACTCGGCGCGGCCCGCCGCAGAGGTTTCGGGCATCCTGGGCCCGGTGGCCTGGGTGCCGGGCGTGCCGACCTACGGCATGGCCATCGCGCAGGAGGGCGACATTCTCATCTACGGCGGTGGCACGGAACTCGTGACGCTGGACGTGTCGCGCCCGGAACGGCCACGCATCCTCGGGCGGGTCGGCGGGCTCGGGAACGTGCGGCAGGTCGCCGTGCAGGACGGATGGGCGTACGTCGCCTCTCGCGAGACGGGCCTCTGGATCGTCGATGTGCGCCGGCCCGCGTCGCCGCGCGTGACCGCGCGGTTCGACTGCCTCGAACTGGCGACGGGCGTCGATGTCGCGGGCGACATCGTCTTCCTCGGACAGCGCAGCTACGGCGTAGAGTTCATCGACGTCTCGGACAAGGCGCGTCCGCGTCACGTCACCTTCGTGAAGACGCCGGAGTCGCAGAGCGTCAAGTACGTGGACGGGATCCTCTATTCGGGCGACTGGAACGCCGGCAACGTGACGGTCCTCGCGGCGCGGGACCCGGCCGAAGCCCGCATCCTCTCGGTCGCGCGGCTGGCGGGGTACGGCGATGGACTCGACGTTTGCGGGGACTACCTGTACGCCTCGACGGGACACAACCGCAAGGACCGCGCGACGGGTCGGACGGTCGCGCCAGACCGGAACGACGGCGAGGGACACGGTATGGAGATCTGGCGGCGTGAGGAGGGCGGGCGCACGCTGCGGTTCGTCTCGCGTGTCGAGTTCCTGACGTTCTACCGTCTTGGGCAGGACATGTGGACGGTGCGGTGCGACAATGCGACGGCTTTCTGCGCCGACACGTACAACGGCCTGTTCGCCGTGGACGTCTCGGACAAGGCCGCGCCGAAGGTCGTCGGCCGCCTCTGCACAGGCAACCCGGTCACGTCCGTAGCCGTGGGCGAGGGGGTCGTCTACGTGAGCGAGACGGTGCGCGGCCTGGGCCTCGTGCAGTGTGCGCGGGCGCACCGGACACCATGGGCCGGGCGGGCGGCGAAGCCCAGGAACGTCGGCTGGCGCCGCGCGTACCCGATGACGCGCGATTCGCGCTTTGACGTCTGGAGGCCGCGCGATGTTGGGCAGGTGCGGGGCGTGGCTGCCTCGGGCGGCAACCTCTACGTCGCCTGCGGCGAGGCGGGGCTCTACGAGCTGGACGCGGCGACGCGCAGCGTGAAGGGCTTCCGCCCGGGGTTCTGCGGCGACGTGCGGGTCGAGGCAGGGCGCCTGTATGCGGCGCAGGGACAGGACGGGCTGGCCGTCTACGACGTCGGCGGACGCGCCTCCGGAGCGCTCGGGCGGGAGGTTGCCCGCACACGCCTCCAGCGCGACAACGTGAGTCTCGCGCTGTGGTGCTGGGCGCCCGCCGGCGACAAGGTCGCCGTGTCCGACCGGGCCAAGGGGCTCGTCTTCCTCGACAAGGAGACGCTCGCGTGGGTGAACCGCGTCCCTGGCGGTCCAGGATGGAATCGCTATGTTGCGGCACCGTCGGGCGGACGCGGCCTCCTGGCGTGGTTTCAGGCCAACACGGGCGTCGCCTGGTACGACCTGTCCGCCACGCCAGTGCGGCAGTTCGCGAAGTCGCCGACCCTCTGCCCAAACTCGACCTCGGGCGTGTGCGCGTGGCGGGACGGCAAGATCCTCTTCACGCACAAGGGCTTCTTCAAGGTCTTTTCCGAAGGCGCGGTGGAGCCCGAGGCTCAGATCCCGATTCCCGGACGGCGCGTCGGCGAACCCGTCTGGGACGGTCGCGAGACGGTCGCGGTGGCCGAGCGCTTCGCGCGGCGCGTAACACTCTTCCGCGTCGGCGACGGGATGGCCGAGAGGCTTTGGGACGAGGAACTGTCCGGCAACCCGGAAAGCCCGATTTTCGTGGACGGGCGACTGTACCTGCCCTGCGGATACCAGGGGCTGCTCATGCAGAAGTGAAATACGAAAGGAAAGATGAATGAGAATGCCAGCTTTGGTTGCGTACGTATGTTCGACCGCATTCGCGACGGCTGTGGCGGCGCCG
>CAKURH010000019.1 GCA_934675625.1 uncultured Kiritimatiellota bacterium | reverse complement strand
GCGTAGAAGTTGTAGGGGATCGCGGCGATGAAGAGCGAGAAGCCGCTTTCCGCGCCCGCGCCCTTCGCGAAGCCGGCGACGGCCGCCGCCCAGCTGGAGATCGGCGCGATGATGCAGATCGGCGCCGCCGTCGCGTCGATGAGATACGAGAGCTTCGCGGCCGAGACCCTCTTCGCCTTCGTGACCGGGTGCATGACCGAGCCGACCGTCAGGCAGTTGAAGTAGTCGTCGACGAAGATGAGCATGCCGAGGACGATCGTCGCGACCTGCGCGCCGACGCGGCTCTTGATGTGCGTCTGCGCCCAGCGGCCGAACGCCGCCGAGGCGCCGGTCTTGTTCATCATCGCGACGAGCGCGCCGAGGAGGACGAGGAAGATCAGGATGCCCACGTTGTAGGCGTCGGCGACCTTCGCGATGAAGCCGGCCTGCACGACGTGCGTAAGCGTCGTCTCGAACATCCCGGCGAACCCGTCGGCCTTCATCGCGTAGAGGACGCCGCCCGAGACGATGCCGAGGAAGAGCGACGAGTAGACCTCCTTCGTGACGAGCGCCAGCACGATCGCGAGGAGCGGCGGGAAGATCGCCCACCACGTGCCGAACAGCGGCTCGGCCTGACGCACCGTCGCGAGCGCCGCCGCCTCGTGCGCCTTGAAGTCCTTGTCGGCCTGCACGTTGTCGGCATACGCCTCGACATAGGCCTTCGCGTCCTCGACCGTCGCGAGCGCGTAGGTCTTGGCGGAATCCCCCTCGCCAACGACGATCTTGTTTTCTTCAGCGGCCCACAGGCCACCACACAGGGCGACGAGCGCCACACAGCAGAGGAGTCTACTTTTTTTCATAAGTCTGCGTATTATAGCAAAAAACCGTCCGTCTGCGGTCAAGCAGGAACAGCAGGAGCCCGAAAAGCGCGAGGCCGATCGAAATCGCCTGCGAGATCGAGAACGGCCCGACGTCTGCGCGCGGGTCGCCGCGCAGGTATTCCAGACTGAAGCGGATGACCGCGTAGCCGACAAGGTAGACGCCGGTCGTGTAGCGGCGGCAGCGGCGGTAGAGGAAGTAGAGGAGCGCAAACAGCGCGAGGAGCGCAGCCGCCTCGAAGAGCTGGGTCGGCAAGACGGAGACCAGCTGCCGATCGTGTTCGTACCAGCTCGGGCTCCCCGCCGGAAACGTGACGGCGCACCAGGCGTCCGAGTCGCGTCCGTAGCAGCACCCGTAGAAGAAGCAGCCGATGCGTCCGAAGGCGTGGCCGAGCGGGACGACCGTGGCGAGCAGGTCGGCGAGGGCGAGCGGATGCTCCTTCGTGCGCGCGCACCAGACGAAGAAGACGACGAGCGCGAGGATGAGCCCGCCGTAGAACATGAGCCCGCCCTGGTCGACGCGGACGATCCGTTCGGGGTGCGCGGCGAATTCCTGCGACCAGTGCTCGATCAGGTAGGCGATGCGCGAGCCGACGACACCGGACACCATCAGCGCGAGGAGGAAGTTCGAGAGGTCCTTGCGTCCGCTCAGCCGCTCGACGAGCCACCAGCAGACGAGAAAGCCCGCCGCCATGCACGCGCCGTATGTCTTCAGATGCAGAAAGCCAATGTCGATAAGATCAGGGTACATACAATGAATTTGCCTTTTTCACAATCCGTGAAATCCGTGGTTAATTCCCCCTTACCTTCCCCCACAGCCAGCGGCCGACGTTCCAGAAGAAGAGGCCGGTCGCCGCGTAGGCCGAAGAGACGCGGTGCAGCAGGAAGCCGCCCAGCGCCTCGAACGTGAGCGGCGTCATCGCCGCGAGCCAGACGAGCACGATCGCGACGTTCACGAGAAAGATGAACGTCCACGAGAAGATGCGCCCGTAGGCCTTCACGTCCGGCTGGCGCTGGCCCAGCGTCTCCAGCGTGAAGAGCACGTGGAACGCCCACGTGAAGCCGATCAGGAACAGCCAGAGCGGCAGGCAGGGCAGCGGACGCAGGAACGCCGCCGTCACGAGCGCGCAGACGATGACCACGAACGTGTAGAACGGAAAGAAGTACGGCGCGAGCGTGATGAGGAGGTTCGTCTTCGAGAGCTTCACGCTGCCGCCCGACGCGCCGACCGTGAGGTCGCTCGGCCGCGCGAAGAAGAGAAGCCCCCACAGCACGTGCGTCAGCTCGTGCCCCAGCACATAGGCCTTCACCGGATGCGAAAGCGCCATCCACGCGAGCGCGAACGCGGCGATCCCGCCGAGCAGCGACAGAGCCTCGACGCTCAGCCCCGACCCGCCAGCGGCGGCGAGGACGGAATCGAGGAACGCGCGCGAGACGCCCCAGCAGGCCGGCAACAGCGCGAGCCCCGTCAGCAGTCGAAGGAAATTCGCCATCATTCCTTCATTCCTTGTCGAAGATGAACACGAGTTCGCCCGGAAAGACCCGGTGGTTCTGCCGCGCGATCGCCTCGACGAAGTCGGCGTCGGTACGGAAGCGGCGCTGGTTCTCGACGAGCTTCGCGATTTCGGCCTTCTTGCGCTCGATGCGCTCCTGCAGCTCGGCGTTCTGCCGCTTCAGGGATTCGCTGCGGCGGTAGTTCGGATACATCATGACGAGGCCGCCGATGACGATCAGCACCAGCACGAACCCCGTCAGGTATTTGATGAAAGTCTCTCTCAATCCCTCGCTCATGAGGGGAATTATAGCATAAATTCGCGCACCGCACGAATGGACAGGTTCTCACGTCACTTGGCCCGTCGGCCCAACGGGCCAACTTTTTTCGTCCTTTTCACCTTTGCCTATTGACAAATCAAAAAAATATGAGATACTATTTGCCCGTTCGCTGTGGGAAAGGCCCTTAGCGAGCAAAAAACAAAAGGAAACAGGCAAAAATGAAGATCAAGACCGTCAAGAAGGCTCCCGCAGTCAAGGCCGTCGTCACGAAAGCCGCGACCTGCGCGGTCAAGCGGTGCGCGTGCGCGGCGCAGAAGCCGGCGACCAAGGCCGTGACGTTCACGGTCCATGCGGAAAAGGGCAAGGCCGTCTATGTGGCCGGCGAGTTCAACGACTGGAACCCGACGGCGAAGAAGATGGCGTTCAAGGCCGGCGTCTACTCGGCGACCGTCAAGCTCGCCCCCGGCGACTACCAGTACAAGTTCGTGATCGACGGCACGTGGTGCGCCGATCCGGAGAACGTGAACGCGGTCGCCAACGACCAGGGCACGTTCAACTCGGTCATCACCGTCAAGTAAGCGGCGAACCGATTTCAGCATCGAAAAGGGCCTCGGATTTCTCCGGGGCCCCTTTTTCGTTCCGTCACGCGCTTTCTGCCTGCGTCACCGCGCCTCGCCGCGAATCGCCGAGCGGAAGCACCCGTCGCCGAGGGACTTGAACCCGGCGAACAGTTCCGGGGCTTCGGCATAGGCCCGCTCGGCGGGCCGCACCCAGGCGTCCTCCGCGACGAGGACAGGCTTGGGCGCCCCCTGTGCGGCCAACGCCCGAGCCTTCGCCAAAATTTCGTCCGCGCGCGCCCGCACGAGATCGCGTCCGAGCATCTGCGCGAGCAGCGCATTCTCCTCGGCCGCCGACTTCGCCCCGTAGAACCGATGTTTCGCCGCCTCCGTCTCGCGGAAGACGAGGCGCGGCGTCCCAAGGCCGATCAGCTCGTCGACCAGCACGTCGTAAGCCGTGCGCTCGCCCGGCAGGTTGACGACCTTCCCGTCCGGCGTCACGTTGGCGTCCGCGACCGAGAGCCCCATGTCGGCCGTCTTCGGATCGAACGCCTTGTCCAGGGCCGCGTAGTCCGCGTCCGTCTTGCCGTTCGGCGGCTCGTCCATCAGCCACTGGCGCATCCAGTCGAGCGAAGAGCGGCGGGACGATTCCTTCCAGCCATGCGGGCCGGGCACGACCGTGCGCGAGAAGCGGTCGGCGACGCCAAAGCGCGCGGCCGTGCGCGACACGACGCCAAACGTCTCCAGCGCGCCGTCAAGCGGAAAGAAGTCCCTGTCGGAGAACTGGCAGCGCACGGCGGCATCGGCCATCAGCACGAGCGACGCATGGTTGATGCCGTCCTTCAGCTGACCGTAGACGCACTGTTCGGCATCCTGCGGGCCAATCGAGCCGACGACCCGCCGGATGGAGCTGATGTAGCACGACGGTGCGGCCGCCTTGAGGCGCGGCTCGACGGCCATGATGAGCGACGTCATCGTCCCGCCGCCCGAATTGCCCATGAGCCCCAGCCGGTCGCCCCTCACGTCCGGACGCGACTGGAGGTAGTCGAGCGCGCGGATGCCGTCCCAGATGCGGAACTGCGCGGCAGAAAGGCCGAGGCGAATCGCCTTCGAGCCGAACTGGTTGTGTCCGTCGCAGCAGGCCCCGTCCGTCGACATGACGCGCTCGCCCTGATCCAGCGGATCGTAGATCAGGACGAGGAAACCCTCCTTCGCGCCCATGACGCCCGCCCGCTGATAGCCCGCCGAGGCCTTGCCGTCGCGCGCGTGTCCACAGGCGACGAGAATCGCCGGATAGGGCGGCGCGAACTTCGCGGCGTCGGGCACGAACGCCAAGGCCGTGACATGGACGTTCGGACGGCTCTCGAACATCACCTTCTCAATGCGGTAGCCGTCGCGCGGCACAACTCCCGTCACGCGCGGCCGCAACGGCGTCTTCTCCGGGAAGCCGCCGACCGCCGCAACCAGTTTCGCGCGCAAGTCGGCACGGCGCGCCTGAAACGCCGCCGGCGTCTCCAACGTCTCCCACGCGCGGTCTGCCGCGCAATCCGCCGCCGACAGCTCGGCGTAAAGCCGCTCGTATTCCGTCTCGGCGGCAACCTGTCCGGCGACCAACGCCAGACCCAAGAGAACAGACGTCCCTTTCATTTTCATCGTTTTCCTTTCTGTTGGGTTGTTCAATTCAAGGCCATCCGCGCCCAATAGCGTTTCGCGTCCGGCGCCTGCGCCGCGAGCGAGAAGCCCAGCCGCTCGAAGAGGTCTTCGACCGGGGCGTTCTTCGCCGTCCGCCGCCAGGTCGCGCGAATCTCGTGCAGGCCGCGCGCCTGGAGGTCGCGCGCGATTTCGGCCCAGGCGCGTTCTTCCAGTCCGCGTCCGGCGACGCGGCAGCTCATCGTGAAATCGAGGATTTCGCCCGCACGCACGATGACGAACGCGACAAGCCCCTGGTCGCCGAAACGGTCACCCGCATGGACGGTGTAGACAAGGCCTTGGGCCTCTCGCGCCAAGGCCGCGAGATCCTCCGCCGCATAGCGGTTCGTGCAGACGCTGAACTGGTTCGCCTTCTGCGAGAGCTGCGCGACGCGCGCCGCCTCGTCCGGACGCAGCGCATGGACGTCAAGCCAACAGCCCAGTTCCGTCCAGACGTCCAGCGGCACGGACGCCCCTTCCGTCCGTTCGGCAAGGAACCGCCGCCGCTCGGCCTCCGCATGGTATTCCTCGGTCTTGCGGCGGTCTTCGGCCGTGACGACGCCCGCCGGGAAGTAAGCCGCGAGCGTCGGCGGGAAACCGGCGACCGCGACCTCCGGCAGGCGCGCCTTCATCTCCAGCCGCTCGGCCGGATTGTCGTCCACGAAGACAAAGGCGTCTGGGCCGAGGTTCAGCCGCTGCGCAAGCGACCGAAGATTGTCCGCCTTGGCATTCCAGTTGACCTGCGGAAAGAGGAAATCGTCTTCCGTCAGCGGCGCGAGACGTCCGGCGGCGAACGCCGGACGCACGTCCGCCCAGTTGTTCTTGGAGAGGATCGTCAGCAGGACACCGCGATCCTTCAGCGCCTTGAGCTCGTGCAGGAACGCCGTCTTCGGGCGAATCGCGTCAAGGCCGTCCTCGCCGAGGACGCCGTCCCAGAGCGTGCCGTCGAGGTCGACGGCCACGGCCTTCTTCGGCGACAGGCCGTGGGCGCGGCGACAGAACTCCCAAAGGCTCGTCACGTTCGGCACGTCCGCGAACGGAATCTCGACGCCGAAGCGCGCGGCGAGCGCCATGACGAGGCGAAGCTGGGCCATCGAGTCCCACGCCGGAATCGACGCGAACGTCGTCTCCAACGACAGGCTTGCCGCAGAAACCCCCAGGACTTCTGCGGCAAACTCGATGAACGCGGCCTCGTCCCGCCCGTCCATTACCGGGCCGTGCGCTTCTTGCGCGGGTTGGGCTGGCCAATCTCGGTCAGCATCTTGCGGAACGAGCCCTTGCGCACGTTGAAGGGCTTGCCGCCCTTGATGCGCGGAAACTCGCACGCGCGGATCTCGGCGGCCTTGTTCTCGTCCGGCCCGACGACGCCGCTCTCGCCCGCGAGGGCGCATTCGACCGCCTTGCGCGCGCACTTCTCGATGAGCTTCAGGTCCTTCTTGTTCGGCGCGGCCGCGCGGGCGAAGTAGCCCGACTTGAAGACCTGCACCTTCTCGGCCCCGAGCATCTCGCCGAAGCGCTTGCCGATGTACTGGCCGACGTTGACCTTGTCAAGGCGCGGATGCCCGAACGCATCGACGGGCACGTCCTCGCCGCGCCGACGCATCTCGGCGATGATGTCCTTCACGCCCGCGCCCTCGGAGACGAAGATGTTGACGGAATCCCACTTGTCCATGACGGCCCGCAGGCGCAGCGCCTCGTCCTCGAAGTCGATCTTGGACTCCGGCACGTAGATCGCGTGCACGTCCTGACGGCCCATCGTCAGGTTGAAGTCGTCGAGGAAGAGCCCGCGCGACGACATCGACTTGAGCATCTTGCGGTAGTACTGCGCCGTCTTGTAGGTGAGCCAGCCGCAGTTGCGGCCCATGACCTCGTGGATCGTGAGCGCGCGCGGGTTCGCCGAGTTCTCCTTGACGACGTTCATGAAGAACTTCGCGCCCTCCTCCGCCGCCGTCCACGCGCCAAGCGACTGCTTGATCGGGTAGACGTCGTTGTCGATCGTCTTCGGCAGGCCGACGACGATGAGCGGGTAGTTGTTCTTCGCGAGATACGCCGCGAGGTCGGCCGCCGTCGTGTTCGTGTCGTCGCCGCCGATCGTGTGCAGCACGTCCACGCCGTCCTTGACGAGCTGGTCGGCCGCGACCTTCAGCGGATCCTCGCCTTCGCGGACGAGCCCGCGCTTCACGCAGTCCTTGACGTTCGTGAGCTTCACGCGGCTGTTGCCGATCGGCGAGCCGCCGTGGCGCGTGAGGACGAGCGCACGCTTGCGCACCTCGTCCGTCACCGGGATCGAGTCGCCCTTCAGGAGGCCCCTGTAGCCGTTCACGTAGCCGATCATCGCGACGTTCGGGGCGACCTTGTTGTACTCGTCGATCAGGAACCCGATCGAGCTCGAGAGGCACGGCGCGAGACCGCCCGCCGTCAGAAACGCAACTTTCTTCACTTCTTTCATTTGTTTGCCCCTTTCTTTCACTAGAATCAAGATTTCAAGAGATTTCAGATTTCAAATCTCAAATTTTAGATCTCAAATTAATTTTTGATCTCAAATTCGAGACCTCTTCTAGACCTCAGATTTTAAATTTTAGATTTTAGATTTCAGGCTTCTCGGCAATCAACGTTCAGCTTTCAACCCTCAGTGCCTTCAGCACATTGACCATCTCGACGGCGGACTGCATCGCCGAGAAGCCCTTGTTGCCCTGCTTCGTGCCACAGCGCTCGACGGCCTGCTCCAGGTTCTCCGCCGACACGACGCCGTCCAGCACCGGCACGCCCGTCTCGACCGAAATCTCCTCGAACGCCTTGGCCGTCGCCTGGTTGATGAGGTCGGCGTGCGCCGTCGCGCCCTGCACGACCGCGCCGAGCGCGAGGACGGCGTCGACCGCCTGCGCCGCCGCAAGCTTCTTCGCCACGAGCGGAATCTCATACGCCCCCGGCACACGCACGAGCAGAAGGTCCTTCTCGTCGCCGCCGAGGCGCACGAACGCATCCGCCGCGCCCTTCACGAGCTGTTCCGTGAGAAAACTGTTGAACCGGCTGACGACGAGGGCGATCTTCATCCCCTGCGCGTTCAGCGTTCCAATGACTTCTTTCATAACCGTTTCTTCCTGTATTTGAGAAATTGGCGCGGTATTATAGCAGTTTTGCCGCACTGCGTCTAGACGGCACGACGGGGATGGCCCCCGCCGCGCACATATGGTCAGGCCGCCTCGTCCGCAACAGCCGCGAACTCGCCCAGCATCTCCTGCGACGGCTTCTTCGTGACGAGCGAGACGGCGACCGTCGCGACGAACGCGAGCAGGAAGCCCGGCGCGAGCTCGTAGAGCCCGAAGACCGGACACGTCGCCGCGTAGTCCGCGAGGACGAACTTCCAGACGAAGCACGTGATGGAGCCGACGGCCATGCCCGCAATCGCGCCCGCGAGGTTCGTGCGCTTCCAGAAGAGCGCGAGGAGGATGAGCGGCCCGAACGCCGCGCCGAAGCCGGCCCACGCGAACGACACCATCTTCATGACGACCTTGAAGAACTCCGACTGCGTGTTCATCGCCAGCCCGATCGCGACGAGCGAGACGGCGCCGACGGCCAGGCGCGAGACGAGAATCAGCTCGCGGTTGGACGCCTTCTTGCGCAGGATGACCTTGTAGAAGTCGTTCGAGAAGCTCGACGCCGAGACGAGCAGCTGGCTGTCGGCCGTCGACATGATCGCCGCCATGATGGCCGAGAGGAGGATGCCCGCGAAGACGCGCACGAGGAAGCCGTTCGCGAAGAGGCCGTTGATCATGACCATGAAGCACCGCTCCGGGTCGTTCCCGACGTCCGCCAGCGTCAGCCCGCGCTGCTTCAGGTAGAGGTGGAAGACGAGGCCGATCACCGTCGCCGCCGCGAGCGAGATCGTGACCCACGTCATCGCGATGCGCCGAGACCCCTTCACCTCCGCCGGGTTGTCGATGGACATGAACCGGACGAGGATGTGCGGCATGCCGAAGTAGCCGAGCCCCCACGCGAGGCAGCTGACGAGGCCGACGAAGCCGTACGCCTTGCCGGACGACGCCGTCGTGAAGAGCGACTGGAGGTAGGGGTTGATCGCGTTCAGCCCGTCGACCGTCGCGGCGAACCCGCCCGCCTGGCAGACGACGACCGCCGGCACGAGGACGATCGCGACGAACATGAGCGAGCCCTGCACGAAGTCCGTCCAGCACACCGCCATGTACCCGCCCATGAGCGTGTACGAGACGACGACGAGCGCGCCGATCCAGAGGCAGAGCGTGTAGCCCGAAAGCGTGAGCCCGCCGCACGTGATCGTCTCGGGGATGCCGAACGTCGAGGTGAAGAGCTTCGCGCAGCTCACGAAGCCCGACGCCGTGTAGAACGTGAAGAAGACGAGGATGATGACCGCCGCGAGGATGCGCGAGACGCCCGTCCGGTCGCGGAAGCGGTTGCTGATGAAGTCGGGAATCGTGATCGAGTCGCCGCAGACCTGCGAGTAGCGGCGGAGGCGGTGCGCGACGATCTTCCAGTTCAGGTAGGTGCCGATCAGGAGGCCGATGCCGATCCACGCCTCGGAAAAGCCACCGAGGTAGATCGCGCCCGGCAGGCCCATCAGCAGCCAGCCCGACATGTCGGACGCCTGGGCGGAGAGCGCGACGACCCACTTGTTCATCTTGCGCCCGCCGAGGTAGTAGTCGCCGAGCGACTCCTGCCGCTTCGAGAAGAAGAAGCCGATCCACAGCATCAGCGCGAGATACCCGGCGAAAGCCCCCAGCACGGTCCAATCCAACATGTCTTTGTCTTTCCTTTGATGATAATTTTATCGGTTAAAGAGCGAAATGCGCGTAGTTTACCATTTTTGGGCGACCGCTGGCAAGGGGGCTCAGGCCGGCATGACGTACCACAGGAGGCAGAAGAAATGGCAGATCGTGCCGGCAAGGACGAAAATGTGCCAGACCATGTGCGCATACGGCAGGGACTTCCAGAGGTAGAAGACGCAGCCGAGCGTGTAGAGCCCGCCGCCGAGCGTCAGCCACATCGTGCCGAGGCCGTGCAGGGCCCGGACAAGCGGCACGATGGCCAGGAGCGCCATCCAGCCCATCACCACGTAGGCAAGCGTCGAGACGACGCGGAAGCGCCCCGTCGTCCGCACCTTGAAGAGAATCCCCGCCAGCGTCGCGCCCCATTCGACGCCGAAGATCGTCCAGGCGAGCGCCGGATGCTCCGGCCGCAGCGTGACGAGGCAGAACGGCGTGTAGCTGCCCGCGATGAGGAAGTAGATGGAGATGTGATCCATGACGTGCAGGACGGCTTTCGCGGGGCGGTACGTGACGGCGTGGTACGCCGAAGACGTCGCATAAAGGAGTATCATGCAGGCGCCGAAGATCGCGCCGCTCGTCACCTTCCACGGCACGGCGACGCCGCTCTGGGCGCCCTGCCACGCCAGAAGCGCCAGCATCGCCGCGCCGAGGTGCGACCCCACGACGTGCGTGACCGTATTGGCGATCTCCTCGCCGCTCGTCTGCTCTCTCGCCATCTCCAATCTCCTTCGTCTCTCAAGGGCGCATATCATACCATACTTCCCGCCGTCCGACCAGTCCGCCGCCTAGACAAAAGGAGAAAAAATTCAGATGCGCCATTGCGCCGGGCGCGGTAATCTGCTATACTGGCACCCATGCGAACGATTCTCGTTATTCTTCAGACATGAGCAACTTCCACGCCGCACTCGAAATCGGCACGACGCGCACCGTCCTCGCCATCGGCGAGGTCGACGCGAACGGCCGTCTCCGCATCATCAGCCACGCCGAGATCCCCTCGACCGGCGTCCGCAAGAGCCAGATCCTCGACATCCGGCAGGCGACCCAGTCGATCCGCTCGGTCCTCCAGCAGACGGAACGCCAGCAGGAGGCCTCCGGCGACCGCATCACGCTCGGCAACGCCTTCCTCGTCGTCTCCGGCCAGTCCATCAAGGCCGACCCCTTCTCCGCCTCGACGCAGGTCGAGGGCAGCAAGGTCGGCGCGGACGAGATCGACGCCGTGCAGCGCGCCGCGCACGCGATGACGCTGCCGCGCGACCGCGAGCTCCTCGACATCGTCGACCAGGACTACGTGCTTGACCGCCTCGGCGGCATCGCCTCGCCGCGCGGCATGTCCGGGCGCGTCCTCAGCCTCAACACGCTGCAGATCCACGCCGACCGCAACCGCATCCAGGACGCGCGCACCGCCTCGGAGGCCGCCCACCTGGAGATCCGCGACCCGCTCTACGCCGTCACGTGCGCGGCCGACGCGGTGCTGGAGGACCACGAGCGCAAGAACGGCGTCCTCGTCCTCGACCTCGGCGGCGGCTCGACGGGCTACGCCGTCTATGCCGACGGCTACGCCGTGTCGACCGGCGTCTTCGGCGTCGGCGGCGACCACGTGACGAGCGACATCGCACAGGCCTTCCAGACGACGAACGCGCAGGCCGAGGGCCTCAAGAAGGAGGAGGCGAGCGCGCGCATCTCTTCGGCGGAGGGCGACTCCGCGCGCGTCCGCGTCGAGCGCGGCGAGAACACGCTCATGGACAACCGCACGATCTCGCGCCGCGCGCTCGACACCGTCGTCAACGCGCGGCTCCTGGAGCTCTTCACGATGATCCGCGAGACGCTGGAGGAGCAGGATCTCCTGCACCGCCTCCACGCGGGCGTCGTCCTGACGGGCGGCGGCGCGCAGATGCGCGACGTCGAGGCGCTGGCCGAGCAGGTCCTCGGCACGTCCGTGCGCCTCGGCCGCCCCATCCACGTCGACGGGCTCGACGACGCGCCCTTCCCGCCGGCGTTCGCCGCCGTCGCCGGCGCCCTTCTCTACGCCCACCGCAACTACGAGGAGAAGTCCATTCTCGACGGGCTTCTCGGGAGGTTCTTCAAATGAGCGAGCGTTCGCCCCTTCTCCTCATCGGCGTCGGCACGGCCGGCTGCTCCATCGCGCGCGGCGTGAGCCGCGCCTACGGCGACGCCCTGCGGTTCGTCCTCGCGGACACGGACGCGACGACGGGCGAGAGCGGCGGCGCCTTCGCGCTCCTCGGCGGCGAACGCCTCGCCGGACGCGGCGCCGGCGGCGACCTCGTCGCGGGCCGCCTCGCGGCCGAAGGCTCCGTCCGCACGCTCGACGAGCACCTGGAGGACGTGCGCCTCGCCGTGCTCGTCACCGCCCTCGGCGGCGGCACCGGCGGCGGCGCGACGCTGGAGATCGCCAAGCACCTCTCGGAACGCGGCGTGCCGACCATCGTCTTCGCGACGACCCCCTTCACCTTCGAGGGCGAGGACCGCCAGCGCAACGCGCGCGGCGTCATGTCGATGATCGAGGACGCCGCGAACGCGACGTTCTTCCTGCCGCTCGACAAGCTCATCGCCGAGACGGACAACATGGACGAGGCGATGCGCCGCGCCGTCGACACGGTCGCGAGCGGCGTGACGCTCTTCTGGCGGCTCGTCGAGAAGCCCGGCTACATCCGCCTCGACGTCGAGCGCCTCCGCCACCTGCTCGCGAACGCCGGGCGCGGACGCTTCGCGACCGTGACCGTGCAGGGCCCCGGCCGTGCGGCGGAGGCCGTCGACCGGCTCATCCGCTCGGACCTGCTCGCCGCCGCCTCCGGCCCCGTCGCCGCGACGGTCTGCGGCGTGCTCGCGGGCAACGACCTGCTGCTGAGCGAAGTCGGCCGCATCGCCGACGGGCTGCACGAGGCGTTCGGCGGGCTCTCCTTCAACCTCGCGACCGTCAACGACGAGGAGACGTTCTCCGGGCGGCTCTCCGTCGTCGTCCTCCTGTTCGAGGCCTCCGCGCGCAAGGCCGCCGAGACGCCCGCCGTCGGCGGCGTCATGAGCGCGCGCCGCCGCCGCAAGGGCCCGCTCAGCACGGGGCCCGTCGGGCGCGGACGCTTCAAGAACGCCGAGCCGACCATCTGGCACGACGAGGATCTCGACGTGCCGACCTTCATCCGAAAGGGCCTGAGCCTTGATTTCTGACCGTGACGGGCACGTGCGGGTCCTGCCGCTCCACGTGGCGAACAAGATCGCGGCGGGCGAGGTCATCGAACGCCCCGCGAGCGTCGTCAAGGAGCTCGTCGAGAACGCCCTCGACGCGGGCTCGACGCGCATCGCCATCACGATCACGCAGGGCGGGCGCAAGCTCGTCGCCGTGCAGGACGACGGCTGCGGCATGACGAAGGACGACGCCCTCCTCTCGCTGGAGCGACAGGCGACGTCGAAGATCCGCGACGTCGACGACATCGAGCAGATCGACACGCTCGGCTTCCGGGGCGAGGCGATCCCCTCCATCGCATCCGTCTCGCGCTTCTCGATCACGACCCGCCGCGCCGACTCGGACGAGGGGACGTTCCTCCAGGTCAACGCGGGCACGCTCGCGGAGGTGCGCGCGGCGGGCTGTCCGCCCGGCACGCGCGTCGAGGTGCGCGACCTCTTCTGCAACGTCCCCGCGCGGCGCAAGTTCCTCCGCGCCTACGCGACCGAGGAGAACCACGTCAAGACGATCTTCACGACGCACGCCCTCGCGCATCCGAGCGTCGGCTTCTCGCTCACGATCGACGGACGCGAACTCTACCGCCTCGCGCCGGCGACGACCGTGCGCGAGCGCGTCCGCGACCTCTTCGGCGACGACTTCCTCGCGCAAATGCTGACGCTCGGCGCGACGGACGCAGAACCGCGTTCCGTCCGCGAGACGTCCGTCCTCGTGTCCGGGCTTCTCGAACGGCCGAACCTCTCGACGCCGACGCGCCGCGACCAGTACGTCTTCGTGAACGGACGCCCCGCGACGGCTGCCTCGGTCGCCTACGCGCTGCGCGAAGCGTATCCGCGCCGCGCCGGCGAGGCACGTCCGGCAGCGATCCTCTTCATCGACGTGCCGCCCGGCCAGGTCGACGTCAACGTGCACCCGACGAAGCGCGAGGTGCGCTTCCGCGACAACCTCGCCGTCAAGCGCGCCATCGAGGACGCCGTCACTGCCGCGCTCGGCGGAGGGGCGGGCGCCGCTGCTGACGCCGAAGTGAGCAACCTTGGCGATTCTAGCTGTTCTAGTAGCCCTAGCGTATCTAGAAGTTCTAGCGACCTTAGCGATTCTAGCGGCCCTAGTGATTCTAGCGATTCTAACGGTTCTAGCACTTCTAGCGATTCTAGCACTGCTCACGTCTCTAGCAGTCCCCTGCCCTTCGCCCCCCTTCCCGCGCCGGCGCCGGTCCAGAAGGAGATCGCCTTCGCCGTCGAGCCCGGCTCGACGCGATCGAAGCCCTGGCAGTGGTTCAAGTTCCTCGCGCAGGCCGCCTCCGGCTACCTGCTCATCGAGACGGACGCCGGCATCGTGACGATCAACCCGCAGGCCGCGCGCGAGCGCATCGCCTACGAGAAGCTGCTGAACGCCGCGTCGGCGGACAAGGTCGGGCAGACGTCGCAGGCCCTGCTCATCCCGGAGACGGTGAAGCTCAACCCCGTCGATGCCGCGCGCATTGCCGCGTCGCTGGAGACGATTGCGCGCATGGGCTTCCAGGTCGAGCCGTTCGGCACGGACACCTTCAAGATCGACGCCGTGCCGCAGCTCATCGGCTCGCTCACCCCAGCGACGGTGCTCGCGACCATCGCCCGCGACCTCGCCGAGGGTGGCTCGCGCCGGAGCGGCGAGCGCTGGCGCGACGAGCGCATCGCGAAGTCGATCGCGAAGTCGTTCGCCGGCGCGTCGCGCGCCCTCACGAAAGAAGGCGCGGAATCCCTCGTCGAGGAACTCTGCGCCTGTCGCATGCCCTACGTCTGCCCGCGCGGCAAGCCCGTGATGATCTTCACCTCGACGCGCGAGCTCGACCGCAAGTTCGACCGCGCCTAGCGGCCAGCCTGCGTCCGCACCTCAGAAGTCGAGGTTGCGGACGTTCAGCGCGTTGTCCTCGATGAACTTGCGGCGCGGCTCGACCTCGTCGCCCATGAGGAGCGTGAACATCTGGTCGGCCTTCACCGCGTCTTCGAGCTTCACGCGCAGCATGTGGCGCTTCTCCGGGTTCATCGTCGTGTCGTAGAGCTCGTCGGCGTCCATTTCGCCGAGGCCCTTGAAGCGCATGATCGCGAGGCCCTGCTTGCCGTGGTTGCGCACGTCGTCCAGAAGCTTCACGAGCGGCCCGTTCGCCGTCGGCGCGTTCGTGCCGAACCAGTCCTCCGCCGCGTAGCCGAAGCCGGAGAGCGACGAGAACTCCTTCTTGATCATCGACGCGCCGGAGCCCTGCGCCGACTCGTCCTTCAGCAGGGCCGCCGCGTCGAACCCGCGCTCGCCGACCATCTTCGCCGTCGCCTCGATCTCCGCGAGGAGCACGAGCAGCTCGCGCGCGCGGTCCTTCTCCAGCGGCGCGCCGTCCTTCCCCTTCACCTCGTAGTCGTCGAGGCCAAGCGTCAGCAGCTTCTCCGTCAGCTCGCCGTCGGTGAGGACGTATTCCGTCTTCTTCTTGCGCTCGACCTTGTAGAGCGGCGGCTGCGCGATGTAGACGTAGCCCTTCTCGATCAGCTCCGGCATGCGCCGGTAGAAGAACGTCAGGAGGAGCGTGCGGATGTGCGCGCCGTCGACGTCGGCATCGGTCATGATGACGATCTTGTGGTAGCGGGCCTTCGAGACGTCCCACTCCTCGCCGAAGCCACAGCCGATCGCCGTGATCATCGTGCGCACCTCGTTGTTCGCGAGCATGCGGTCGATGCGCGCCTTCTCGACGTTGATGATCTTGCCCCGGAGCGGCAGGATCGCCTGCGTCGCGCGGTTGCGGCCCTTGCACGCCGAGCCGCCGGCCGAGTCGCCCTCGACGAGATAGAGCTCGGTCTTCGCCGGGTCGCGCTCGGAGCAGTCGCGCAGCTTGCCGGGCAGCGAGAGCCCGTCCATCACGCCCTTGCGGCGCGTCGACTCGCGCGCGGCGCGCGCGGCCTCGCGGGCGCGGTTCGCCAGGAGCGTCTTCTCGATGATCGTCTTCGCGACCTGCGGGTTCTCCTCGAAGAACGTCATCAGCCTCTCCGAGACGATGCCCGAGACGATGCCGTCGACCTCGCCGTTGCCGAGCTTCGTCTTCGTCTGGCCCTCGAACTGCGGCTGGGGCACCTTCACGCTCACGACGACCGTCAGGCCCTCGCGCATGTCGTCGCCCGTGAGCGAGGCAAGCTCCTTCTCCTTGATGAGCTTGTTCTTCTCGCCGTAGGCCTTGACCGTCGCGGTCAGCGCGCGGCGGAAGCCGGAGAGGTGCGTGCCGCCCTCGACCGTGTGGATGTTGTTGCAGTACGTCTGCTCGATCGTCGAGTACGTGTCGGTGTACTGCATCGAGACCTCGGCCTGGATGACGTACGTGCCGTCGAGGCGCGCGCACTCGCGCTGGCCCTCGAAGTGGATGACGGGCGAGATCGGCGCCTTGTTCGCGTTCAGGTACGCGACGAACGCGTCGATGCCGCCCTCGTAGTGGAACGTCTCCTCAAAGTGCTGGCCGTTCTCGTCGCCCTCCTCGTCCTTGAAGTGGATCGTCACGCCCTTGTTGAGGAACGCGAGCTCGCGCAGGCGCGCGGCGAGGATGGACGCCTTGAACTTGCGGCAGGTGAAGATCGTGTGGTCGGGGAAGAACGTGACGGTCGTGCCCGTCTCGTCGCCGCAGGCGCCGACGACCTCGAGCGGCTTCGTCACGTGGCCGCGCGAGAACTCGATGTGGTGGAGCTTGCCGCCGCGCTTCACGTCGACCTTCATCCAGTCGGACAGCGCGTTCACGCACGAGACGCCGACGCCGTGGAGGCCGCCCGAGACCTTGTAGTTCGAGCCGTCGAACTTGCCGCCCGCATGGAGGATCGTCAGCACGACTTCGATCGCCGGCTTGTGCTGGGTCGGGTGCATGTCGACCGGGATGCCGCGCCCGTTGTCGCGCACCGTGAGCGACCCGTCCCGGTTGATGACGACGTCGATGAGCGAGCAGTAGCCGGCGAGCGCCTCGTCAATCGAGTTGTCGACCACCTCGTAGACCAGGTGGTGATAGCCGCGCTCGCCCGTGTCGCCGATGTACATCGCGGGACGCTTGCGCACCGCCTCCATGCCCTCCAGGATCTGGATGTTCTCGGCGTTGTAGTTGCTCTTTTCTTCTTCCATCAGTCGTTGCCCTTTAAGAGCGCGTATTATACCAAATATCCCACGTCCGCGCCCCGCGAACCGCCGCGCCTCACGCCTCGGCCGACGGCGGCTCGACCGCTTCCGCACCGGCGACTTCGCCGAGGGTCTTCGTGCCCGAGAGGAGCGCGACGACCTGCTGCTGGACCTCCGCGAGGTTCTCCAGCCGGAGGCGCGGATCGAGGATGACGAACGTGTCGCCCTGTTTGCGATCCTCGTAGACGCGACGGATTTCGCGGATCGCCCCGTCGCCGACCTCCTTCGCATCGCGCTCGACGAGGATCTTCGCGCGCTCCAGCATGACGGCGAGTACGTAGACGACGTTCTTCATCGCCGGGTCGTCCAGCGTGACGAGCTGACGCAGCAGCTCGCCCGCGTCCTCCTTCTTCAGCGGCTCCTTCTTCTCCTCCCGGACGGGCGCGAAGTACACGCTGTCCCACAGCGAGAACGGCTCCCAGTCGCGTGCCTGCGCCTTCCAGCATTCGGGGTGGCAGTCGTAGCGCTCGTAGCCGTTCGGCACTTCGCGCAGGGCGGAAATGACGAGGGCCTTGTCGACCAGGGGCTTCTGGCAGATCGTGCAGACGTGTCCGCGCGTGCGGATGTTCCATTCCTGTGACATGTTCTATTTCGCTTTCCGAAAGGCGCGATAACGGACGACAAGCCGCTTGACGACGAAGTAGGTGATTGGCGTGAGGACGATGGCGAGGAGAAAGCCGCCGAGGAAGAACGAGACCATCGCCTCCGCCCCCAGCTTGCGCACGGCCTCCCACGTCCACTCGACCTCCACGAGGCGACAGAACGACAGCGACCCGTCGAACAGGACCCGGTTCACGAACCACGTCTGCGCCGGATAGATGAAGAAGATCGTCACGGGATTCGTGATGAGCGTCCCCACCGTCGCGCCGACCTTCGAGACGCGCATCATCAGCGCGAGCGGCACGGAGACGACGAGCTGAAGCCCGAACGGCACCGCGCAACCGACGAACATGCCGAGCGCCCACCCGGCGGCAACGTCCTCCGGCGGAAGCGGATCGCGGATCATCTTCTCGCGGAGGTCGCGGCAGTAGGCTCTCAGGCTTTTCATCAGACCGTGTGGACGAAAAGTCCGCTCCTCAGTTTCGGCTCGAACCAGGTGGACTTCGGCGGCATGATCGCCCCCGCGTCCGCAATCGCCATCATCTCCTCGACCGTGACGGGCTCCATCGCGAAGGCGACGGCGTCCGCGCCGGAATCGACCTTCGCCGCGAGCGCCGCGTCGCCGCGAATCCCGCCCATGAACGAGATGCGCGCGTCCGTGCGCGGGTCGCCGACGCCGAGGATCGGCGCGAGCAGGTTGTCCTGAAGGTAAGAGACGTCGAGCGCGCTAACCGCGTCCGCATTCTTCGGGATGTCCCACGAGAGGTCGTACCACTGGCCGCCAAAGTACATGCGGCAGTTGCGCGCGCCCTTCACGCCAATCGTGAACTTCTCGGAGAGGCGCGACAGGAACTCGTAGGCGGAGAGGCCGTTCAGGTCGCGCACGAGCCGGTTGTAGGACAGAATCTGCAGCTGGCTCGCCGGGAAGATGACGCCAAGGAACCAGCGGCTCTCGCCCGCGAAGCCGTGCGTCTGCGCGTAGCGGGCCGCCGCCGCGCTGCGATGGTGGCCGTCGGCGATGTAGGCGACCGGGATGCGCGCGAAAAGCTCCTGAAGCTCGTCCGCCACGCACGCCGAGCCGGGCGCGATCTCCCAGACCGTGTGCCCGACGCCATCCGGCGCGACGAAGTCGTAGAGCGGCGCGTTCCGGCAAGCGTCCGCGACGATGAGGTCGATGGCCCGGTCGTCGCGGTAGGTGAGGAACGCCGGGCCCGTGTGCGCCTGCAGCGTCTCGATGTGGCGCGTGCGGTCGTCCTCCTTGTCCTTGCGCGTCTTCTCGTGCTGCTTCAGGACACCCGCGAGGTAGTCCTCGGTGTCGAAGGTCGCGACGATGCCCGTCTGGCTGTGCGCGCCCATCGTCTGGCGGTAGGCGTAGAACTTCGGCTCGGCGTCGCGCACGAGCGTGCCGTTCGCGAGGAGGCCGTCGAGCGCGCGCTTCGCCTGCGCATACGCCGCCGGAGACGCGCCATCCGTGCCGTCCGGCAGGTCGATTTCGGGACGCGAGACGTGGAGGAAGCTCTTCGGGTTGCCCGCCGCGAGGGCCTTCGCCTCGGCGACGTCGACCACATCATACGGAACGGACGCGACCAAGGCCGCGTCCTTCGCATTCGGCCGCACGGCCGCAAACGGATGAATCTTCATGAATCGAAATCAGAAGCCGATGTTCACGATCGGGAAGAACTGGAGCTCCGCATCGCGGATGACGTTGATGAGACCGACCTGGTAGCCGTGCATCGTCTCGGCGCGGTTGACGATGCCGACCTGAAAGCCCTCCGTCTCGCCGGAGACGTTCACGAGACCGACCTGAAAGCCGCGCAGGGAGTTGGCCTCGTTCCAGAGGCCGACCTGGAGGCCGAGCATCTCGCCGCTGCCGATCGAGTTGTAGCAGCCGACCTGGAAGCCCGCGCAGCGATCCTTCACGTCATTGCGGAGCAGGTTGATCTGGATGCCCTCGAAGTAGACCGAGCGGCCCCAGAAACCGAGGTCGAGGCCCGTCACGTTCTCCTGCTGCGTCGAGAACGGAATCGTCAGGCGCAAGCCGACCACGTCGGGGTTCGCGGGGAATTCGCCAATGGCGAAGAACGCGGGCCAGACGGCGTTCTGCACCCGCCGGGACTCCTGCGGCTGGGCCGCCTCCTCCTTCGCCGCCTCCTGCGCAAAAAGCGGAGCCGCCAAGGTCACAACAGCCGTCAACATGACAAGTTTCTTCATTTTCACTTCTCCCTATTTTGGATGGATGGTGTAAGTATATGATTTTTCCGTCTCGAATGCAAGCGTCAGCTGACCGTCACCTTCTTGATGACGACCGGCTTCTCCGGCACGTTCTGGTGCGGCCCGGCGAAGCCCGTGCTGACCTTCGCGATCGCGTCGACGACCTCCAGCCCGTCCGTCACCGCGCCGAAGACGGCGTAGCCGAAGCCCTGCGGCGTCGGGTTCTGGAAGTCGAGGAAGTCGTTGTCGACGAGGTTGATGAAGAACTGGCTCGTCGCGGAGTCGACGACGCTCGTGCGCGCCATCGCGATCGAGCCGCGCACGTTCTTCAGCCCGTTCATCGCCTCGTTGCGGATTGGCGCGCGCGTCGGCTTCTGGTTCATCTCCTTCGTGAAGCCGCCGCCCTGGATCATGAACCCGTCGATGACACGGTGGAAGATCGTGCCGTCGTAGTGGCCAGACTTCGCATACTCGACGAAATTGGCGACCGTGACCGGCGCCTTCTCTTCGTTCAGCTCAAGGGTAATCGTACCCATCGAGGTTTCGACAATCGCTTTCTTCATGGCGGAAAGTATACCAAATTTGCCGCGTTTCGGGGAAACGCCCCGCACGCCGCCACATCGACATTCATACAAGGACGTTTCACGGCGCGTCCCGGCGCCAGAGGTCGGCGAACGCGGCGTCGTAGAGCGGGTTCAGGTACTCCGGGTCGATCGCCTCACGCGGCGCGAGGCGGCGCGTGTCGTCCTCGCCCCAGAGTGCGCAGGGCGCGCCGGAGGCGACCGCCGCGAAGAGCGCGCGAGCGAGCGCGAGGGCCGTCGCGTCGGGCGCGTGCCCACCCCGCGTCGGCTTCCAGACGAGGGGCCCGCCCGCCTCGCGGTAGCGGCAGGCGAACGTGCGGCCGAGCGTGAAGCGCCCCTCGTCGCCGATGCCGCAGCTGACGAGCGCGGGCGCGCCCAGGCGGGGCGGCGGATCTGGGAAGACGCCGCAGCCGTGGACGGCCCACGCCGCGACGGGAAACGGCGGGCGCGACTGGAGGAGCGCGGCGAGCTGTCCGCCCGCCGAGTAGCCGTAGAGGAAGACGGGCAGCGGGCGGATGCCGTGGCGGCGGCGCAGGGCCTCGACCGAGAGCCGCAAGACCTCCGCCGAGCCGCGCGCGGGCTCCCACCAGCCGTCCTCGGCGAACGAGGGCGCGACGAGGCACCAGCCACGCGCGACCTCCCATTTCGCGAAGCCGAGCTCGCGGACGGCCCTCGCGCCGCGCCAGCCGCGACCGCCGAGGAGGACGAGGACGCGGGCGTCGGCGCGCACGTCGGCGGGGACGACGAGGACGACCTCGACGCCCCGTATTGTCTCGAACGAGATGCGGGGCTTGCGCCTCCTCTCGGCGCGCCCGGGCGCGCCCCACGCGGCGGCGACGGCGGCGGACGGCAGCTCGACGCGGTCCTCCGGCATGACGTCGGCGGCCTCCGGCGAGCCCGACGGGTGATAGGTGCCGTCCGCGTCGTCGCCGACGAAGGTCGGGGCAGACGATGCGAGCGGTGCGCCGCCGAGGTCTTCGGGGTGCGTCCAGTGGTGGTGCGCAAGGAACTCCTTCGCGAGGCGGACGGAGCCCTCCGGCACGTCGTGCGGACGGTTCGGGAACGACTTCCAGACGACGGGGACGCCGAGCGCGCGGCAGCCGTCCGCGAAGCGGCGGCTCAGGACGTAGCGGGCGGTGTCCGCGTCGCCGCAGGTGACGAGGCCCGCGACGCCGCGCATCTTCGGGGACGGCTCGTGGAAGACGCCGCAGGCGTGGCTCGCGAAGGCGCGGCAGAGGTCGGGCCGCCACGCGGGGAAGAGGTTCGCGGCCTGGCTGCCCGCCGAGTAGCCGTAGAAGAGGAGGCCGCGCGTCGCGACGCGGAACTTCGCGGCGAGGGCGTCGAGCGCGTCGAGGAGCGCGCGGCCCGACCACGCCTTCGGCTCCCAGTAGGCGTCGTCCCTCAGCGTCGGGGCGACGAGGAAGACGCCGTTGAGGTCGGCCCACGCCGTCCAGCCGAGCCTGCCGGAGACCTCCGGGCGTCCGTCGGCGTTGCGCCCGCCGAAGAGGACGAGGACGCGGTGGCGCTCGCGGCGGGAGGGGTCGTAGGAGGCCGGCACACGGTACCAGAACTTGACGCATGGGTTGTTCGGCGCGCGCGTCGGGATCTCGATGCAGTCGACGACGGGCTCCGCCGCACGGGCGGGGACAGGCCCCGGCAGAAGCGGGGCGAGGATCGCAAGGGCGGGGGCTGTCAGTCTTCCGCGCATGTGACGGGGACGCCTTTCGGGACGAGGTGGGCCCACTCGCGGCAGTCGCCGAAGAGGAGGACGCGGCGGACGGACGGGAGGCCGAGGCCGCGCGGGAAGCGCGTGACGGGGCGGACGGGGAGGAGCGCGTCCGGCCCGACGCGCGCGCGGACGGCGCGGAGGCTCCAGCTGCCGTCGTAGAGCGCGAGCGCGCGGGGCGCGGCGCCGACGGCGGCGTAGCCGCCTTGGACGCGCGGCGCGTCCACCGCCGGCACGCACCGCGCAGCGAGAACGAGCGCACCCGCGAACAGGACTGGGAGGCCTACGGCGTTCAACGCGGAGGAAACGGAGGATGGGAGGCACGGAGTCTTTCTGACAGGATTTGAGGGGCTTGTCGTAGCAATCTTGCCTATGGTCTTGTCCACGAATTGACACGAATCAGCACGAATGGGAATTCGCGAAGATTCGTGAAGATTCATGGACAACAGCACATCACAAGCACCCTCTCCGCGCCTCCGTTCCTCAAAACCCTCCGTGTTGAACGCCGTAGGCCGCCTTCCTCCAAACGCAGGCTTCACAATCAGCCACACGCCGAAAGCGACGAACAGCGCGAACGTCAGCCACGACAGGATCCAGTTCGGCGCACCCAGCCCGCCCTGCGCGGCGAAGTCGAACAGCACGGGCCAGTCAAAGACGGTCGAGGCGCACGCCGAGAGGACGAGCCCCGCGAACGCGAGGCCGACGCGCGGGCTCCGGCGAAGTCCGCACAGCGCGAGCGCGAGGAACGCGAAATGCGCCCAGCCGACGAGCCACCCGCCCTCGGCGAGGAGCGTCAGGTGGGAGCTGACGAGCGTGCGGACGTCGGGAACGTCGTTCGGAAGCAGGAACGCCGAGGCGAGCGCGCCCGAATTGCCGAGGCCCACGCCGTCCGGATTCGCCGCGAAGAGCCGCAGCCCCGCGAGCCAGATCTTCGGGCGGTTCAGGATCGAGCCGTCGAGCGCGAGGCGCGGGCCCAGCCACCACAGGGACAGGCCGACCGCCAGCGCGGCGACCGCCGCCTTGCCAAGGTGCGCGACAAGCCACCTTCCACTCCCGACTTTCAATCGCCAACTTCTGAAATCCGAGATTTGAAATCCACATCTACCCCTTCTCATCGCCCACCACGCCATCCACTCCAGTGCCGCGACTATGAGCCCCGTCCGCGACTGCGTCAGGAGCAGCGCCACGAACAGCAATGCCGAGAGGCCGCGCCCGACCCATGCCGCCCGCCGCCACCCAAAGCACAGCGGCAGCAGCGCGCAGACCAGCGCCGCCGCGTGGTTCGGGTTGTGAAAGCCGAAAGAAAGACGGTCAACATTCATCACGGCAACCGCAACGACGTTCTGAACCTGTGGAAGAAGCCCCTTTGCCCACATTTCGCATTCCGCGCGTTCGGCCCCCTGCAGACATCATCCTGAAACTTCTCCGTCAACTGCCGGCAGTCACTTTCGCTTATCCTCTCCTGTCGGCGCATCAGCGTCAGGAAATCCTCCGTGAACTGTTCCACACAGCCTCGCACGTAAAGTTGATAGCTTGAACTGTCCCGCTTTGCCACGACATCCCGACCGACCCAGCCAATCAGCCAAGAGACAAGCAAGAGAACAAGAATGAAGAACACGAAACATAGTCTCCTTTTCAGATGCATGCCTCATCCTCCCAATGCAGATGCCTGTGCTATTATCACACGCTTTTGATTCTTGACATACAGCATAACATTCCTACAGGGATATCGCCCTTCATCACAGATGCTATACTCTATCTCAATATTTTTCAGCCCTTTGAATATCGTATGTCCACTTACCTCCAAAACGAACCCCTCCGATGACGGAAGATGCATTCTTTCGTTGAAACCATGGCACGCCAAGATCCGCATGATTGATGCATATTCATCTACAGCAACATCTTCAATGATGAAGTAATTGTGCGAACTGATCTTTATTCGAGACGAATAAAGACTTTCTATGTCACTGAAATCCCTCTGCAACAATTCACGTGAACATCCGCCTACACATAAGCAGAAAAGCAGAAAAACTTTATTCATACTTATAATATGTCTGTCTTATACTCTTGCGGTAATTTCGGGAAAACCCGATAGGTGGTTGACCCTCAAAAGAGCAAATGGGCAATGTCATCCTTTGTCACCTCCGCTCGCCAGCTGCAACTCATGCCTTTACCCTGCGACCTAAGGCACTCTTGCAGAGACAAGACATTCTTCACTGCGATATGGAAAGGTACATGTACGCCTGAACCATAGACCGTAAGGAATAGGACGTTCCCTGCCTTTGCCGTCGCTCCCCGTTCGACAGCGACTGACACAGTAAGCCTTCCATCATGGACACTCCTGATTCCGTAGCCGACTTCGGCTGTCGGACTAACGGACGACCAACCGTCCGAAATGGGAATACAGACATTCTTGACTCCCGTATCGCACCCCATCTTATAGGCAAAGGCTAACGTCCCATGCCCAATGAAGAACAATGCGTATTCAAGTGTGGCACCTTCCTGGTGCAAGGGCATTTTCCCATAGGCGCACATCGTTATCGGGGCCGTCCCGTCGTTCGGCAATGATGCCCTGCATTCGCAAAAGAATACCGACGGCTTCCCAAGATCTCCCGCCTTGAAAGTAAAGGTCCTCTCTCTGGCGCCAATGAGTTTCTCCACATAGCAACCTTCGCTGCGTTTCTCGTAGATTGTTGGACTGGCGGTCAAACGAACCGCGTACTGCACATTGCCCGATTCGCAGCAATAAGACGAGAGCGAACTGTCTACGCGCAGCCTCCAAACGTCAAAAACCTCTCGACTTTCATCTTGCAGACCAACCTGCAAACGGCTTTCCACATGCCATCCGATATCTTTGCGCATACCTTTGCAGCCATATGCATCGTAGGAATGCGCCACGTCCAGCAGGTCTTTTGATGTCCACCTTTCAGCGGCATTCACATAAGTCACGCTCGTCAACAGGAACGCAACACCGATATACGTTGACCTCTTCCGTCGCCTAGTCTGGCTCATCATGGTAGGCTCCTTTATTTTGGTTCATTGTGGCTGCCCCGGAAAGGGCTGACCTCATTCGCTGATCTTTTGTCAATCACTAGAATTCACTGGCTTAACGACATCTCCTATCTGCATTTTCATCACACGCGAAACGACTCGTGTATACTGCTTCTGATCAACCAATTTGCGAAGATGATCCCGAATACAAGAAATACAGCTGTAAGCGTCCACCGATTCAGCCGTACCGCAAAACATCTTTTTAGCAGAGTGCCTATATAAAGAACCTATTTGAATCGAGAAATATCTTTCAATTGGAATTGGGACTTTTAAAAATGCCCCAATCAAGGCCACATTTCCATCACCTCCCACGGGGCATACATAATCACTAGGCTTGAGAACATTCATCAATCGGGCTCTCAAAAGCTCAATCTCTGGTGCAAGTGCGTATACCTCAACCCGCAACAATTTCTTGTCTGACATCGCCACCAAGATTTCTTTTTCGCCCCAAAACACAGATGCAAACTCACTGTTCTGAAAGATGGGTTCACACCAAATTAAAGAAAAATCAGAAACATCAAAATTCATTTCCCGAATACACAGTTGTCGCTTGTTGTGTTCGGAGACAAAACGCCTAACGCCAGCACACGTCTGTGCTTTTCCTTCCTCATAGAATCTTTTCAAATCACCATTGGGGTCAAACATCATAATGTCTGAATCTGCCAATACGGACAAAAACATGACACCGAATAACACTGCTCTTTTTACTCCTCGCATTTCTTTTTATCTCCTTTCCGAACCCATATATCATATAGACCCTCAGCCCCCTCATACCTCCATTCGCTATGGTTTAAAAACCACATATAGGTTTCGCTATTGGCCATCTGATTAGCTCGTGGCCTGTAATAAGATACCGCAATCAAATAACACTGCGCTATCAGGCTAAGAACTCGATCCGGAGAAGAAACGAACCTATCAACCTGAGCATTTTCAAGTGATTTTCTGAAGCGGGGAATAAAATCAGCAAAGAAACTTATCGCATGTCCCCTTTCATGAGCACAAACGGCCTCATACACAGGATTGCTAAACGCACTGTCATTATATGATTCGGTATGCCCCCTGTAACCCGTTCGGCTTCCATCTTCGAACTCGTCATTTCGCCAAAGCCCAGAGGCTACCGACAATGAGATGTCTAAATTGACGAGAACTTCGCCATTTGAAACAATAAAATCAACATACACGAACGAAAATTCACTGCCGCCTCCCTCTACCAATCTCAATGCTGATTCAGAATATACTGGTCTATTATAATTATTTTTATCTCGACAAATAATACCTACCGCTCCTATGAAATCAACACATTCTGCCGCATCATTCCCGCAGTATGCCAACCGGTTCCAACCGTCGGGGTAGCCGAGCGGGTCGGCGGTCTGCCACTTGGCGAGGTCGGCGCGGTAGTTGCGGTAGAGGAACACGCGACCGAGCCCCTCGACCTGAGGCTTGCCCGTGAAAAACGTCTGCTGGCCCTGCGGCGCCAGGGCCGCGACGCCGAAGGCCGTCAGCGCGGCGGCGGTGTACCGGCGCTTCGCCCCCTTCCGCGATGCCCCGCGCCCCTCGCGGACGCCGACGGTCGTGCCGAGGGCGTCGTTGAAGTACGTCGCCCCTTTCGACGAGACGACCGGGTTGCCGCCCCCGACGTGCGGCTCGTTCACGAAGGCCTCGTCGCCGCGCCGCACGAGCGCGAGGCCGTCCCACGCGAAGCCCTCCGACCGCCCGTCGCCGTAGTCCGCGCGCGCGAGCTGCCCGTCGACGTGGTAGGCGTAGGCGCACGACCGCTTCCCGTCCGTGACCGAGAGAATCTTGTCGAGGTAGCCGTAGCGGTAGGTCCTGTCCCCCTCCTTCACGAGCCGCCCCGCCGCGTCGTAGGCGTAGCGCGTCGTCACGCCGTCCGTCGTCGAGCTGACGAGCTGGTTCGCGCCGTCGAACGCATAGGCCGTCGTCCTGCCGCGCACGGTCTTCCGCACCATGTTCCCCGCCCGGTCGTAGGCGTAGCGCTCGACGTCGGCGCCGTTCTCCCTCACCGCGAGGAGCTGGCCGCGCGCGTCGTACTCGAACGTCTGGCGGATGCCGTTCGCCGTGCGCGCGATAATCCTCCCGTCCCGCGAATACTCGTACTCGACCGACGCGTCAGGGCTCTCGCGACCGCCGAGCCACTTGCCCGCGAGCCGTCCGTCCCTCGTGTACGCGAACTCGATGGGGCACCCGTCCACCGTCTGCCGCGCGACGCGCCCCCTGTCGTCGTACCGCCACTTCACCGACGTCCCGAACGCGGCGATCTCGACGAGGCGCCCGTATTTGTCGTACGCGCGCCGCTCCTCCAGCGCCTCCCCGCCGTCCGCGAAGCGGATCGTGCGCGACGTGCGCCGCCCCCAGGCGTCGTAGGCGTAGGAGAACACGGTGCCGTTCTCGTCCTTCTCGACGAGCCGCCCGAAGTGGTCGTAGCGGTACGTCTCCTTCAGGCTGCCGCGCGTGCGCGCCGAAAGGCGTCCCCAGCGGTCGTAGGCGAAGGTCTCGACCTCTCCCTTCGCGTAGGCGACGCGCGTCACGCGGCCGTGCGCGTCATGCTCGCGGCGGACGGTGCGGTCGACCCGGCCCGTGACGGAAGCCGTGACCTCGGCGACGAGGCCGTCCGCGCCGCGTTTCGCGGACGTGAGCTGGCCCGCCGCCGTGAGCCGCGAGGAGAGTCCGAACCTGTCCCAGCCGAACGCGATCTCGTGCCCGTTCTCGTCCACGACCCTCTCGAGGCGGCCGAGCGCGTCGTAGCCGTAGGCGACCTCCGCGCCGTCCGCGTCGCGCTCCTTCACGATGCGGCCGAGCGCGTCGCGGTCGCAGGCCGTCACGCGCCCGTCTTGGTCGGTGACGGACACGGGGCGGCCGCACCCGTCGTAGGCGACGGCGGCCGACGAGAGGACGTCTCGCCCGTCCAGCCGCTCGACGGTCGCGAGCCCGCCGTGGTCGGCGTACGTCCGGCGCGTCACGATGCCGCAGGGGTCGGTCGTGGCGACGAGGCGGTTGTAGCGGTCGTAGGAGAAGGATACGGATGCGAAGTCGTCCCTGAGCGAGGACGGGAAGCCGGAGGGCGCGCAGGACACGCTGAGCGTCCGGCAGCCGTCCGAGACGCGGGCGGGGCGGCCCGCCCGGTCGTAGGCGAGGGACGTCGTGCGCACGGCCCTCCCGTCCGCGTCCAGCTCCGAGACGGCGGCGAGGCGTCCGGCCCGGTCGTAGGCGAACGACCGCACGGGCTCGGCGGAGGCGAGGATGCCGCCCGCGCGGCGGGAGAGCCGCGTGCAGTTGCCGTCCGCGTCGTAGTCGAGGAGGCGGTGGTTGCCGAGGCGGTCGGTGACCCGGACGGGCTTCCCCGTCTTCCTGTCGTAGCGGAACGAGACGAGCGTGCGGTCGTGGCCGTCCAGGACCGTGCGCACCTTGCCGAGGTAGGCGACGTCGGGGCGCATGAAGTAGTAGGTCTTCGTCGTCCGCCCGTCGAAGCCGGTGACGGCGTGGACGCCGGTCTTCGCGTCGTAGTCGTGCGTGGCCGCGTTGCCGAGCGCGTCCGCGAGGCGGACTTCCGTCGCCGAGGGGTAGGCGTAGCGGAAGTCGCCGTCCGCGAGGAGGCGTCCGGCGACCCTGCCCGTGTGCGCGACGCCGCTCTTCCTGTCCCTGCTCAGGATGTTCCGCTTTCGGTCGGCGGGCGTCTCGGCCTGGACGTCGAACCTCTCCGTGAACGCGCCGCGCGCCGCCGAGGCGAGGTAGCCGCCCGCGTAGGCGAAGGCCTCCGGGTCGAGCGAAGCGACGCGGACGGACGCGAGGGCCTTGACCGTCTTGCGCGTGGGCTGCCCGTCGGCGGTCTTCGGGAGGAGCGTGACGTCCGCCGCGCCGTAGGCGAGCGCGACGGGGACGCCGTTCAGCCGCAGGGACGCAACGAGGCCGCTCTCGTGGGTCAGCTCGGCGAAGCGGACGCCCCGCGACGAGACGGCGAGGAGCTCGCCCGACGGGCCGTAGTCGAACGTGGCGGACGCGCCATAGGGCGTCTCGACGGACGCGAGGCGGCCGTCCCCGTAGTCGAAGCGCCAGCCCTTCAGGCCACCCTTGCCGAGGATCGAGAAGCGGCGGCACTTCGCCCAGTCCGGCGACTCCGTGTCGGACTCCCAGTCCGAATAGGGCGCGAAGAGGCCGCGCCCCCTCTTCGCGTCCTCGATGGGGTCGAGCCTGATCGCGTCCTTCGGCGTCTTCTCCCTCTTCGGGAAGAACTTCATCTTTTCGCCCCAGGGCGTCGTCCAGAGGAGGCCGTCACGCTCCCACTTCACGGACGACTCCAGCTGCGGCGACCGCCAGCCGAAGCCGAACGCGCCGGATACTCGTAGACGAGCTCGATTGGGATGCGCAGCTCCGGCGCGAGAGCCGCGACGCCGAGCTCGCGCCGGACGACGAAGCCCGGCTCGGTGAGCGAGGCCTTGCCCGCGAGGAGCGGGCGGAAGCGGAAGTCGGGCGCGTCGGCGCGCGCGGAGAGGGCCGGGAGGAGGAGCGCGAGCGCGGCGAGGGCGGCTTTCGCGCGAGTGCTTTTGAAACGGGCACACAGTTCTTTCATGGACGGACTCCTTGATACATGAACAGGCGAATGACACGATTCGGAAAGCACCCGGCGAGGGATGCACCCCGACCAACTGCCGTCAGTTTACCAAAAGAAGCCGAACTCTGTCAAGTGGGCGGTTGCATATGATTAGTTAGCCACGTGTAAAACGCGGGCGCGTCCGGGGAGATCCCGAACGCGCCTGCGTGCGTTTTGCCGCGCGGCACGAAGCCGCCGCGCAACGGCGACTTACTTCTTCGCCGTCAGCGCCGCAACGCCGGGAAGCACCTTCCCCTCGAGGAATTCGAGGGACGCGCCGCCGCCCGTCGAGACGTGGCTCATCTCCGCCGCCTTGCCGCTCTTCTTCACCGCCGAGACGGAATCGCCGCCGCCGATGATCGAGACGCCGCCGTTGGCCTTGACCGTCGCGACCGCGTCGCAGACGCCGTAGGTGCCCTTCGCGAGCGGCGCGAACTCGAAGCAGCCCATCGGGCCGTTCCAGACCACCGTCTTCGCGCCCTTCACCGCCTCGGCGAAAAGCTCGACCGACTTCGGCCCGATGTCGAGGCCCATCCAGCCGTCCGGGATGTCGCCTTCGACCGTCTGGATCTCGATGTCGGAGGCGTCCTTCGTCTCCGGGAACTTGTTCGCGATCACGCTGTCGACCGGGAGCAGGATCTTGATGCCCTTCGCCGCTGCGGCCTCCAGCATCTCCTTGCAGTAGGCGACCTGCTCGTCTTCGCAGAGCGAGTTGCCGATCTTGAAGCCCTGCGCCTTCTTGAAGGTGTAGGCCATGCCGCCGCCGATGATGAGGGTGTCGACCTTGTTGAGGAGCGCCTTCACGACCGCAAGCTTGTCCGAGACCTTCGCGCCGCCAAGGATCGCGACGAACGGACGCACCGGGTTCTCGACCGCGTCGCCGAGGAACTGGATCTCCTTTTCGAGGAGGAAGCCCGAGACCGCCGGCTGAATGTAGTCCGCAATGACGGCCGTCGAGGCGTGGGCGCGGTGCGCCGTGCCGAAGGCGTCGTTGCAGTAGATGTCGCCGTAGGAGGCGAGCTTCTTCGCCATCTCGATGCGGGCGGCCTTGAGTTCGGCCTTCTTCGCCGCGAACTCCTCGTCCGTGAGGTGGATGCCCTTCTTCTCGTCGTCCTTCTTCACCTTCCCGTCCTCGGCCTTGTAGAAGCGCGTGTTCTCAAGGAGCGCGACTTCGCCGGGCTGGAGGGCCTTGACGACCTCGTCGGCCGCCAGGCAGTCGGGGACGAACTTGACCGGGATACCGAGCTTCGCGGAAAGAGCCTCGGCGACGGGCTTCAGCGTGAACGCCGCGTTGTCGGGATTCGGCGCCGCGCCGAGCTTCACGCCCTTCGGGCGGCCGAGGTGCGACATGAGCACGAGGCTGCCGCCCTGCTCAAGCACGTACTTGATCGACGGAAGCGCCGCGACGATGCGGGTGTCGTCCGTAATCTTGCCGCTGCCGTCCTTGGCCATCGGCACGTTGAAGTCAACACGCATGACGACGCGCTTGCCCTTGAGCTCGACGTCGCGGAGAGTCATCTTGTCCATTTTCTGTTTTCCTTTCTGTTTCTTTCTGGATTTCCAGTTTTATGAGTCGTGAATCGTTTGCCTGAAAGCGAATCGGGCACCCGAATGCCTTACATTCCGATGCCCGAGACAATCACATTCCCGTGTTTCCCTAGAGTTCTTACTTCGCGGCGGCGATCTTGTTGATCTTGAGCTGCGCGCGCGATTTCTTGCGGTCAGCCGTGTTCTTCGTGATGATGCCGCGCTTCACGGCCTTGTCGAGGCCGGAGACAAATTCCCGGAGCTTCTTCTCGGCGTCTTCCTTCGAGCCCGCATCCGCAAGCTTGAAGAGCTTCTTGTGCGCATCGTGAAGCTTCGCCTTGCACACCGAATTGCGCTTGCGAGCCTTTTCGTTCTGACGGTCACGTTTCCTGGCGGCGCGGCCGCCCTTGACATTAGCCATTTTTCTTTAGTCCTTTTTGAGGGAATGTTCGCGCGTATTATACACTTTTCGCCCGTCTGAAATCAAGTGGCCCGCGCGAACGCGCGATGCGCGATGTCCTTGCGGCAGAACAGTCCGTCGAAGGAGATATCCGAAACGCGCGCGTAGGCGTTGTCCACAGCCTCGCGCAGCGTCGCGCCCAGGCCCGTCACGGACAGGACGCGCCCGCCGGACGTGACGACCTTTCCGTCTTCAACCTTCGTGCCGCAGTGGAAGACAAGGCTCTTGCCGGCGCCGTTCTTTCCGAGTCCATCAATCGGCTTTCCCTTCTCATATCCCCCCGGATAGCCGCCCGAGGCGAGGATGACGGTCGCGGCGCAGTCGTCCTTCACGACGATGTCCTCGTCGCGGAGGCAACCAGTCGCCGCATGCAGGAGCGCCGTCGCGAACGAGCCGCCAAGGCGCGGCAGGACGGCTTCCGTCTCCGGGTCGCCGAAGCGCGCGTTGAACTCGACGACATTCACGTCGCTGCCCGACTTCGCGGCCGGGCCGTGCGGGAACGACTGCGCGTTGTTCACCATGAGGCCCGCATAGAGGATGCCGCGATAGGTGATGCCGCGCTTCTTCAGCTCGCGGACGACAGGCAGGATGATCTTCTCCTTGATGAGCGGCAGCTTGTCCGCCGTGACGACCGGCGCGGGCGAGTAGGCGCCCATGCCGCCCGTGTTCGGGCCCTTGTCGCCGTCGAAGACGCGCTTGTGATCCTGGCTCGACGGCAGGAGAACGGCATGTTCGCCGTCGACCATCGCGAGAATGGAACATTCCTCGCCGTGCAAAAACTCCTCGATCAGGACTTCCGCCCCCGCCGCGCCGAACTTGTTGGCGATGAGCATGTCGTCAATCGCCGCCTCGGCCTGTTCGCGCGTCTCGGCGACGATCACGCCCTTGCCGGCCGCGAGGCCATCCGCCTTGATGACGACGGGCAGCCCGAACGCGGGGAGCGCGGCCTTCGCCTGCGCGGCGTCGGTGAACGTCTCGGCCTTGCCGGTCGGCACGCCCGCCGCGTCCATCACCTCCTTCGCAAACCGCTTCGAGCCCTCCAGTCGCGCACCGGCCGCGACAGGGCCGAAGCACGCGACGCCTTCCGCTTCGAGCGCATCGACGAGGCCAATGACGAGCGGCGCCTCCGGGCCGACCACGACGAGGTCAGGCTTCTCGGACTTCGCCCACGCGACAAGGCCCGCGACGTCGTCCGCCTTCAGCGGCACGTTCGTCGCGACATCCGCCGTGCCCGCGTTTCCGGGGGCGCAGTAGATCTCGTGCTTTTCCGCATCCTGCGCAAGCCGCCATGCAATCGCGTGCTCGCGTCCGCCCGAACCGACAACCAGAATCTTCATTTTTCCAAATCTCCTTTCGCGTCTGATGACTACCGATCCGCCAACCGCACGTAGGCCCTTGGATGGTAGATCGGCTTGTACGCCGGGCGGATGATCGGCCCCGCGTTCACGAGCTCCTCCATGCGGTGCGCGCACCACGAGACGCAGCGCGCAACGGCGAAGAGCGGCGTGTAGAGGTCTTTCGGCAGGCCGAGCATGTCGTAGACGAAGCCCGAGTAGAGGTCGACGTTCGCGCAGACGTCCTCCGCGTGCGGATGCCGGCTCTTGATGACGGCCGGCCCGAACTCCTCGATCATCTCGAAGAGGTGCATCTCGTCCTCGCGGCCCTTCTCGCGCGCCAGCACGCGCGCCTTCTCCTTCAGCATCTGCGCGCGCGGGTCGGAAATCGTGTAGACGGCGTGGCCGAGGCCGTAGATGAGCCCCGTGCCGTCGCCCGCCTTCCTGTCGGCGATGCGCTCCAGGTAGTGGACGACCTCGTCGGGCTTCGACCAGTCCTTCACGTGCGCGACGATCTCCTCCATCTGGCGCATGACGCGCAGGTTCGCGCCGCCGTGGCGCGCGCCCTTCAGCGAGAGGATCGACGCCGCGACCGACGAGTAGATGTCGGAATGCGACGACGTGACGACGTGCGTCGTGAAGGCCGAGTTGTTGCCGCCGCCGTGCTCGGCGTGCAGGATGAGCGCGAGGTCGAGGATCTCCGCCTCCAGCTTCGTGTACTTGCCGTCCACGCGCGTCAGCATGAGGATGTTCTCCGCCGTCGACTTCGTCGGGTCGGGGTTGCGGATCATCAGCAGCCCGCCGTTGTGGTAGTGGTTCTTCGCCTGGTAGGCGTAGGCGGCAATCGTCGGGATCGCGCCGATGAGGCCGATGGACTGGCCCAGGCACCGCTCCAGCGAGATGTCGTCCGGGTCGCCCTCGGAGTCGAACGCATACGCGAAGAGGATCGCGCGCGCAAGGGCGTTCATGAGGTCCTTCGAGGGATGCTTCATGATCGCGTTGTCCTTGAAGCCGTCGGAGAGCTTGCGGTACGCGCCGATCCGGTTCTTCCAGTCCACGAGCTCGCGCGCCGTCGGCAGCTCGCCGAAGAGCAGCAGATACGCCGTCTCCTCGTAGCCGAAGCGGTGCTCGCGCTTGTCGGCGCGCACGATGTCCTTCACGTTGATGCCGCGGTAGTAGAGCTCGCCGGGAATCGCCTGCCGTTCGCCCTCGTCCATGACGTAGCCGTGCACGTTGCCGATCGTCGTCAACCCGACGAGCACGCCCGAGCCGTTGTCATTGCGCAAGCCGCGCTTCACGCCGTACTTGTGATACAGCGCCGGGTCGATGTAGTCGACCTTCCGAACCTTCTCCGCCTGCCTGTGCAGCCACTTCTTCTCGTCCATTCGGACACCTCTCCTTTTTTGAAAAACGGCGCGCATTATACCGAATTTGGCCGCGCCCCGCAAGGTGTCACGCGAAAGCGGCGCACACGAGGCCCGTCAGGCGGATGTCATGCGGCTCGGACGGCAAGTCGTCGACGACCTGAAACGAATAGGCGATGCCGAGTTTCGGCGTCTGCGCGTCGGCGGACGCAAGCAGCCGGTCATACCATCCGCCGCCGTAGCCGAGGCGACGCCCGTCGCGCGTGAACGCGAGCCCCGGCACGAGCCACGCCGTCGGCCGCGCGACATCCGGCGAGGCGTCGACCGGTTCGAGAATGCCATGCGGCCCCGCGCGCAGACAGTCTGGGGACAGACCCCGCAGTTCGGCAAGTGCATATGTCTCGCCCGTCCAACGCGGCGCCAGCAGGCGGACGCCCCGTCCCAACGCCGCTTCGACGAATGCCGAGAGGTCAATTTCGTCCGGCCCGGCCAAGTAAACGGCCACAACGCCGCCCAACGTCCGCGCGGCCAGCTGCGCGCAGACGTCTCGCGAAGCGCGCGCACGAGCCTCCGGCGGCACGCCCTTGCGCCGTCGCCGCATCTCGCCGCGCCACAGGGCCTTCTCGTCTTCAGTTCGCATCTGCTCCGTCAAACGTCACCCGCAGCGGCACGTTCGGCAGGCACGTCCCGTCCGAAACGGCCTCTTCAAGTTCGCGCGCGCGATCCTCGTCGTACCACCAGTAGGGGAAGATGGCGTCCTCGTCGCCGTAGCGGCCGAGAAGCGACGTCGGCATCCCGAACTTGTTCCAGTAGAGGAGCCGCCGCTCGTCCGTGTTCCAGAGGAGGACATACGGCACCTGGTCGGAGACGAGCCGGTCGATCCGCCGGTAGGCCGCCGCACGTTCGGCGGCGGACATCATCCCCTTCTCGGCCGCGATGAGCGCGTCCACCTCCGGCAGGTCGAGCCCCGTCACGTTGTTGCCGCCCGCGCGCCGGCCTTCGGACGAGTGCCACGTCGTCTCGGGGTTGCGGAAGACGCTTGCGCCCCACGCCGCCCACGTCATGTCGAAGTTGAAGGCGTCCATGTCGCGCATCCACCCGGCGAAGTCCTTGCGGACGATCTCCATCTTCACGCCACACGCGGCGAGCGCCTGCGTGAAGAGCGAGAGGAACTTGTCCTCGCCCGCCGAGCGCGAGAGGAACGTGAACGCGAAGCCGTCCGCATAGCCCGCCTCGGCCAGCAGCCGCCTCGCGCCCGCGACGTCATACGTCCACTGCACGTTCGCGCACGGGTTCGCCGCGTCGTAGAGGTCTTCGTAGTAGCTCTTCTGCAGGAAGTACTCGCCGTTCATCATCGTGCGGTTCATCGTCTCGCGGTCGACGAGCTTCGCCATCGCCTGGCGCACCTTCAGGCTGTTGAACGGCGGACGCCGCAGGTTCATCGCGAAGCCCTGAAAGCCGATCGGCGCGCGGTTCTTCACGCGCCGCTTCAAAATCCAGTTGCGCGCGAACTTCGGGCCCTTCGTCTCCGCGTTCATGATGCGCGCGGAGTAGACGGGGTAGACATCGATTGCCCGCTTCTTGAGCGCCTCGAAGGCGTTCTCGTTGTCCGCATAGTAGCGCATCACGATGCGGTCGAAGTTGTAGAGCCCGCGCGCGGACGGGAAGTCGCGCCGCCACCACGTGCCCGTGCGGCGGAACTCGCTCTCGACCGGCTCGTTGACGCGCGCGAGGCGGTAGGGGCCGCTCACGGGCAGGCCGACGAGCGAGACCTTGTTGAAGTCGCGTCCCGCGAACGCATGCTGCGGCAGAATCCAGAAGAGGCCGCAGTGCAGGAGGTCGCGCCAGTCACGCGGACTGTCCCCCTTCTTGCGGAAGCGCACCGTCCGCGCGTCGAGGATCTCCGGGCTCTCGAAGACGCCGAGCATCGTCTTCCACGGGCCCGTCTCGCTCTTCGCGTCCAAGACCGCGTCGAAGGTCCCCTTCACGTCCGCCGCCGTGACGGGCCGCCCATCCGACCAGCGCGCGCGGTCGTCGAGGACGAACGTGAACGCCCGCCCGTCGTCCGACACCGCCCACCGCCGCGCGAGGCCCGGCGCGAAGTCGAGCGTCTCGGAATCGACCGTCAGCAGGTTCTCGTACATCAGGTCGAACGTCATCTTCGTGTAGGCGTTGTTGTCGATGTAGGCGTTGTAGCTTTTCGGGCTCTGTGCGCCCGAAAAGCGGATCGTGCCGCCCTTCTGCGCACGCGGACTCGCCGCCGGATCGGGCCGGTCGACCCAATTCGTCGCGGGATACCACGTCACCGCCGCCAGAAGGAGAATCGCTGCCGTCATCGGATTACGTCAGCGAGCACGGGCCGTTCACGCACCCGCCGGGGCACGCCATGACCTCCAGGAAGTTCGCCGGCAGCTTGCCGGAGGCGTAGAGCTTGAGCATCGTGCAGCTCTTGCGGTCGATGCCGTTGATCTGCTTCGCGTTCAGCTTGAAGCCGGGAATCTTCGCCGTCGCCTCCGCAAGCACCGCCTCCGTCACGCCGCAGCTGCGCGCGAAGTTGCGCGCCGTCGGGTTCGCGGGCCGCGCGACCGGCCACGGGTCGCACGAGAGCACGTCGACCTTGCGCCCCGCGAGAATCGCGCCAAGCTCCTCGAACGACAGCACGTAGTCGACGCTCTTCCGGCGCGCCTCGCTGCGCTTGGCGACGCAGGGCCCGATGAAGACCGTCTTCGCGAGCGGCTCCTTTCCCTTCACGATCTCCCGCGTGTAGACCATCGGGCTCGGCGTGAGCGAGACGTGCTCGACGAGGTCCGGCAGGTGCTTCGCGACGAGGTTCACGTAGGCGGGACAGCACGAGGTCGTCATGAACGTCTTCGGGTCCTTCTCCATGCGCTCGACGAACTCCGCCGTCTCGTGCTGCGTCGTCAGCTCGGCGCCGAGCGCGACCTCGATCACGTCCGCAAAGCCCGCCTTCGAGCAGGCCGTCAGCAGCTGCTCGATCGTGCCGGGGAACTGGTGCTCGGCCGACGGCGCGACCATCGCGACAAGCCGCTCGCCGCGCTTCATCGCCACAAGCACGTCGAGGAGCTGCGAGCGCTCCATGACCGCGCTGAACGGACAGGCGTTGAAGCACTTGCCGCAGAAGATGCAGCGCTTGAAGTCGATCTCGGCGACGCCGTGCTCGTTCTTGCGGATCGCCCCGACGGGGCACGCCTCCTCGCACGGCACGGTCGTCTTGACGATCGCGTGGTAGGGACACGCCGTGATGCACTTGCCGCACTTGATGCACTTCGCCGGGTCGATGACGCTCCGGCCGTTCACGACCTCGATCGCCTTCTTCGGGCAGTTGTAGACGCAGGGCCGCGCGAAGCACCCCCGGCAGTTCGGCGTCGAGACGACCTTCGCGTCGGGACAGCCGCTGCACGCAGGGCCGCAGACGGAGAGCGGCGAAAGCGCGACGAGGCTGTCGGCGGGACGCGCCGGCTTCGCGCCGGCCGTCGGCGCAATCCGCTCGGCGCAGTACGCGCGCAGCGTCTTCGCCTCGTCCGTCTCCTCCTCGACCGTGACGCCGAGAAGCGCCATCAGGCGGTACTTGATGACCGCGCGGTCATGGTAGACGCAGCAGCGCGAGGGATCGCTGCCCTTGGGGCGCAGCTTGATCGCAATCTGGTCGATCTCGTCTTCGAGCGTCCCCGCGTCAAAGGCGCGGACGAGACGGATCATCAGCTCGCGCCGGAGGAATGTCGCACCGTTCAGCATGTCAGGCGGCCCCTTCCAGCAGTTCGCGGACGCGCGCGACGACCTTCTCGGGCGTCGCCTGGCTCATGATCTCCGTTTCGTTGATGCGCACGTACGGCGCGCCGCCGAGGCTGTCGCGCTCGCAGAGGTCGAGGCACGTCTTCGCCTCGACCTCGACGCGCCCGCGGCATTCCGGCGGCAGCTGCTCGTCCAGGTTCATCATCTTCGCCGCGCCCAGCAGGTAGCAGGCGGTTCCGCAGCAGATTTCGACTTTGATCATCGGTTCGCACACATCCTCTCTCGCACGCGCGAGACCGTCTCCCGCGTGACGCAGTGTAGTATACCAATTCTTCAATCCGCCCTTCAAGTCGCACGAGCCGGATGCAGGGGCGTCGTTGCCCCAAAGAAGGACTTGGTCGCTGTCAGGGGCGCGCGGGCGGGCGGCACATCAGTTCGTCGAGCGCGCGGCCGACCGCGTCGGGGGAAGACTTGAACGTGACGCGCCCGTGCGGCGACTGCGGGTCGTCCGTCCAGACGTTCTCGCCGTCCGTGCCGACCATGCGGTGGACGCCGCGCTGGAGGCCGAAATGCGGCTCGAGGCCGCGCACCGCGACGAGCGCGGCGATCTCGTCCCAGCTCGGATGGCCCGCCATCTGATCCCAGCTCTTGCCCGGCACGACCTTGTGGCGCGGCGTCAGGCGGTTGCGAAACGCATCGCGGATGGGATTCGCCGTGTCGGGGAGTTCCGCGACGGCGCGCCCCGCATAGCAGTGCCGTCCGATTGGGAAGTCGACAAACGTGATCGGCACGTTCGTCGGCCAGTTCGAGAATGCGTACGCGCTCGCCGCCGGGTCGTGCTTCGAGTTATACTCCTTGCCCTTCGGATAGTCGCACGCCATGCAGACCCACCGCGCCACCTTGCGTTCGACGAGCGCGCGGTCGGCCCGCAGCAGGTCGGCGACGTTGTTGAGGAAGCCCACCGAGCAGAGGACGACGCTCTTGTCGGGCGCGGCGGCGAGCGCGGCGCGGTAGACGTCGACCGCCGGCGGCGCGTTCGTCGAGACGGCGTGGCGGACGAGGTGCGGATACTTCTCCGGCAGGCCGTACCCCGCGTCGCCCGGCCCCTGGCCTCCGCCCGAGCGCGCACAGCCGACGGGGATGTCGGGGCGTCCGTAGTAGGCATTGATGATCTCGCAGACGGCGACGGACTTGTTGCCCTCGCCCCACGTGTTGCTGCCGACGGCGATGATTTCGCATGCACCGGCGTCCGCCAGCGTGTGCAAAATCGCGAGCGCGCCCACGTCATCGTAGTCCGTGTACATGTCGGTGTCGAAGATGACGCGTGGCACCTCCGCCGCAAAACAGTTCGCGGCAATCGCCGCCAGCGTCGCAAGCATCATCAGAAATCGTCTAGTCATATGCATGTTCGTTCCTTTGTGCAATTACAAAAAGCGCTCAACAAATTCAGATGGTCTGAAAACGGGAATCGGTGACGCCTTAAAGCCGCGCACGTCTCGTGTCACAACAGCCTCAGCCCGCCAAGCCAATGCCTCCGAAAGCTGAACCTCGTCCTCAAAGTCCGTATGCGGAACTTGAAGCCCCCGCCGAACCGATTCGGGGCTTACGCCTATCAATTCAAGCAATTCGAGCAACTGACCGAGTTTCGCTTCCGCCTCCGTTCGCCCCAAGGCCTTCGCGAGAACGTAGACGATATTGCAAGCGGAAAGCGTGGTAATGGCCCCCGTATTCCCATCCCAGGTGCAATACTCAACAACGGCTTCAGCCGCATCGGCAAACGGCTCACGCCCCGTCAGGAAATCCAAGACGACGTTCGTGTCAAGGAAGACCCTCATCCGATCGCCTCGTATTTCGATTCGAGTTCCGCTGCCACAATGTCCCGATAGGGTTGCGCGCCATCAAGCTTGGCGACGCCTCGCAGAGCCCTGACGCGCGGAGAGATACAGAACTTCTTGCGCTCAGGTCGAGCAACCGCAACAGTCATCACGTAGCCGTACTGACAGTGGAGCATTCGCGCGAACAAGTCGGCAAGAGACAGGTTTTCCTTGTCAGCATAGCCTTTCGCCGCATCAATCAGGCAACTCGGAAGTGAGAGTGTTCCCATCGGCATGGATTCGTTCCTTTCTGCGGCATATTATACCACATCGTTCGCCTTGCGTTCTCGCACCCGAAATACGAACCCGCCGCCGCGTCGTCACTTGGCTGGCGTGATGAGCAAATAGCCGGACGCGGGGATGGCGACGTCCTGGAGGCCGGCCTTCAGCACGACCGTGCCACGCTTGACGCCGAACGTGTCGAAGACCTCGCCCGTCGCCGGGCCATCTGCGAGGCGCAGGGCGATGCGGTCCTTCCCCGTCGCGTTGATCGCGTAGACGGAACGATCCGCCGCGCCGCAGTCCGCCACCGTCGCGTCGTTGTAGACCGCGACGATGCGCTCCGCCGCCGACTCCGCCTCAATGACGGGATAGAACGCCTCGAAGTGGCGCGGACGGAACGCGCCCTTCAGCAGCGTCGCACGGTGGGCGCGCGTGAAGCCGAGCCAGTGCGCAACCATCTTCTTGTGGTCGGCCGGCAGGTCGCGCAGCATGACCGAATACTGGATCACGCCGAAGATCGACGAGAGGACGAAGCGCGCCGCGTTCTCGGCCGTGTCCGCCGTGTTCCACTCCAGCATGTCCGCGTGGACGGCCGTCTCACCCGACGTGAGGCGCAGGTTCGCGATGCGGCAGCGGTTCGCGAGCAGGTCGCCGGGGCAGTCCGTCGCGCGCAGCATGTTGCCGTACTGGCGGATGCCGGGGCCGACGTAGCTCTGGCGGAACTCGATCAGCGCGTCCGGCTTGATCGCCGTGAGCCGCGCATGGACGTCCTTCATCAGGCGGTCGACCGCCTCGGAGAGCGACCGGATGTCGCGTCCGGCGTAGTTCTCCCGGATGGCGGGGTCAGGGCCGCTGAATCCGATGGCGTCGATGAAGTCGAGCTTGAGGCCGTCGAGATCCCAATCCGTCAGCGCCTTGGCGTAGATGTCGCAGAGGAACGCGCGCACCTCCGGGAAGCGCGGGTCGAGGCAGGAGTAGTCCGCCCAGCGTCCGTCGCGGCTCCAGAGATACTTGCCCTTGAAGCGCGCATAGTTCACGCTCTTGTAGCCGACCATCGGCACGCCGTACCAGATCATGTACTTCATCCCCATGTCGTGCACCTTCTTAACATGCGCGGCAAAATCGGGGAAGCGGTTCGTCGAGACCTGCCAGTCGCCGCAGTAGGAGTAGCCCCGGTTGTTGTCGTCCGTCTGCCAGCCGTCGTCGACGATGACGACCTTCATGCCGAGGCGGGCGGCCTCGGCGCACTCGGCCTCGACCCCAGCGGCCGTGACGTCCTGATGGAAGGAGTACCACGCCGAGTAGAGCGGCTCGAACGCGGCCTCCGGGACGGGCGCGGGCGGAAGCGCGGCTGTCTTCGTGATCCACGCCGAGGCGTCGGCGATCGCGTCGCCGAAGAACACGTCGCGGCGGTCGAGGCGCAACGTCGTCTCGTAGGCGCGGATCGGGGCCTCGCTCTCGCGGAAAAAGTCGATCTTCCACTCGATGCGACACCCTTCCTCGCGCAGACCCGCATTGAAGACGACGAGCCGCTTCGCCTCGGAACAGGCGACGGCGAGGCGGCTTCGGTCGCTGTCGTTCAGGAACGCGACGATCGGCATCCCGCTGCAGAGGCGCGAGGCGACCTCGCAGCTCCAGTTCGGCGGCATGCCGACCTTCTCCAGCTGCAAAGCCGTCCAGCGGTGGTGCATGTCGACCTGCGGCACGTCGAAGAGGACGGAGAACTTCGGCGGCGTCAGCTCCTGCGGCGCCGCGAGCCGGATCTTCAGCTCCGGCACGCCGTCCGCCGCGACCGCGCGCACGGCGGAGAACGACCAGCCGCCCGTCTCGGCGCAGCGGATCTCGACGGGGCCCACGCCGAGCCCGTCCACCGTCTCCCTGTATTCCGCCGCGCCCGTCACGCCTGCCGTGAGCAGCGCCAATCCTGTCATCAGCTGTCTTGTCATGTCGTTGTTCTTTGTTGTTTTCGTGTGTTGTTAGAGAAGACGACGGGTATAATACCAAAAAACGCCGTCTTTTTGTTTGCCTATTCGGCAAGAGTTTCTTTGCAAAAGTAGTCGGAGTATTCGAGATCGACGACAGAGGATGGCTCTTTCATGCGTAGCCGCTTTCTTCAACGCCGCGTCCCGTTCCTTGTACCCGCACTCCATTGAGGATGATGCCGTCGCTTATTTCACGGCGGACTGCATTGCCGTGTTTTTGCGCTTCGACGTTATTGCTCGGATTCGTTTTTCAACACGCGCTGAGCAATGGCCGAATACCCAGACAGTCGTTTGAGGTATTCTGATTTCGCATCGGGCGGGAGACGCCAGTTATTCCCTCGAAGGACAAGCCTGTCAAGGGCCTCTATCCACTGGTTTGCAAGCATGGCAAGACCACGAAGGTGTGCGCGTCGTTCAACCTCGCTCCAGTCTTCTTCTTTCAATTCGGAACCAGTCTCCGCAAGCCGGATTTCGTCGCAAACAACCTTTAGCACCGAAAAGGGGACATCTAGACAGTCTGCGGCCTGAAAACCGTTTTTCCTCATTTCGTCGCAGCAATTCATGGCCAGCCAGAAATTCGGGTCTGCACCAGTCAGATAGCCGCGCACACGCCTCATGCGCGGCAGTCGCGCTTGAATGGCCGAAGCATATTCGCGCAAGAATCGGAATTTCACGGCACGCTCCTGAATGGAACTCAAGGCTTCCGTAAACTGACGGGCTATTTGTGTGTCGCTTATGGCGTTTCCTTCATTGGCAACGTATGAAATGATGTCCTTGACGCGACGGCATTCGGCAACGTCCTGTTCAGAGGCACCGCATCCACAAAGGAAAGACGCCGCCTGCACAGCAACCGACAAAAACAGAAACCACTGTCTCATTGTTCATTCTCCATTTCTCTTCAGAAGCCGAATGACCGTGTTTGTGCCGCGAATGGCTTCAAATCCATGCTTCTCGACAGATGTTGTTCCATCCGAATCAATCTTGAACACTTGCGCGTAAGAACGTCCCATTCGCTTCAGCGCCGGCAAGTCCGTATCACAGGCGTCTCGGCTTTGCCACCCCATGGGAATTGGCCAGACAATGCGTCCGTCTGACCAAGTGCTGGCTTCGCTGCCATCAATTGTTCCGTCCGAACGCAGCCGTGGCAGTTCATCGCCCAGGCAGGCCTCGTCCGTCATGTAGAAGTTGTCGGGCGATATGGCTTTCCATTGTCCCGCTTTCCTGTCCTTGGTATGATTCCAGATGTTCGTGAAGACAGGGCTGTTGAAATAGCCATCATGCGTCCCGTTCGCCGGAATCTCTTGCAGTGCCAAGCCTGAAAAGGAAACGTTGTCTGGTGAAACGTAAAGATCCAGCCGCAGGCCGACACCCCCGGCGTGACCTGCGGGCAACCCGAAGTCAAGCGCCACCGCAGTCGGACAGACAATGGACGATGGCTCGACAAGACGTGTCGTGGGGGTATACGAACAACCGTCCAACGTGACGGTCAAGTCAAGAGAGACCATGACAAACGGGCATTGCAGCATGCAGACGCCAAAAGAGTCTCCGATTTCAGCAGAAGAGGCGACAGTCCATTTACAGGGCACGTCTGGCGTATTCCGGCAGTAGACACGTTCGCCAACACCATAAACGTGGCGTGTTCTGTTTTCAGGAACCGAAGCGACAGTCTCAAGTTCAACTTTCACCGCCGTCGCCTTGTCGATGGTCGTCTGCGACCAGTCCGTCTCGTTTTCCGTGAACGTCGCCGTGACGACGATGTCGTCCTCGCCACCGCTCGGCCTGACGGCGCGGTAGGTGTTCTTGAACGTGACCTCCTCGCCCGGCTCAAGGTCGCACTCGAACGGCAG
>CAKURH010000018.1 GCA_934675625.1 uncultured Kiritimatiellota bacterium | reverse complement strand
GCTCCCAGCTGATGGCGTGGGCGCGACCTTGACCGTGCGCATCGGCGGACAGACCCCGATTCGTCCGTCGTGGGTCAACTTTGACCGCGACGTCACGCTCGGGCACATTGTGCGTCCGGCGGACGATACGCAGGGCGCCGCGTTTTCCGGCAACGAATGGAAGAGCGCGCTGCTGATCCGCTGGGACAATCTACTGCAGGACGAAGCCGACGACTTTGCGCCGATCAACACGTCCGCCCGCAAGAGCCGTGTGCCGCTCACGAACAAGCTGACAATGGATTCGGGCGATCCGTCGCAGGCGGCGACGATCCAGCATCTCGTTCCCGCCGAGGCGATCGCCGGCAAGCGTTTCGGCCTGTTCATCGAGCCGCCGCTCTGCCTCAAGAGCGACCTTTACCTCAAGTACATCGGGCCAAGTGACGCGACGTACGGAACCGGTTGGAGGAGCAACAGCCTCGGCAGTTTCGCCGACGGCGCGATCTACCTGACAGGCGGCATTTCCGAGGGCGTTTCGGGGCGCGGCGTCACGATTGACAACCCGGTCTACGAAGTCGGCGGCTCGTCCGTCTACACGCCGGTCTTCCTGGGCGGCGTCAGCACGTTCACAGGGCCGCTGACGATCGCTTCGGGGATGTTGCGTCTTCTGGGTGACGGACGCTTCGAGGGCGACAGCCATGCGCTCGGCACGAACAACTCCGTCTGCGCGACTTCCGGGAGCGGTGTGCTCGACTTGGCTGGCACACGTGCGGGTCTCGATGGCAACACGCTGCATCTCGGCGGCTTTCCGGCGCGTGCGGAACTCGGCACGCTTGTCAACTCGAACCCTGACCCGCTCGTGCCCGGCGAATGGGCGGGCGCGATCGTGATCGACGCGGCGACGCGCCTCGGCGGCTACTCGCAGATGCCGTCCGGCGCGGAGCTGGGCGGCGGCGACATCGTCCTTTCGGGACCTGTCAGCGGTTCCGCCGACGTCGATCTCGCGAACCGCCGTGAAGTCGTGCTGGCGGGCGACAACACGGACTTTTCGGGCAACTGGAACCTGACGGACGGCTTTCTGCGCCTGCGCGGCGCGAACCCGGTCGGCACGGGGACGCTCAACTTCCTGAACACGAGCGTCAACCCGTATGGCGCGGCCTACCGCTTCGGCGCGGCCGACGACACGGATCTTTCGACCGTCGCCTACAACGTCTCGAACCGCAATGTCCGCATTGACGTCGCGGACGGTCTCACGTATCGTCCCGCGTGGGGTTTCAAGGGCCTCGCGGTCGAAAATACAAACGCCCAGCTCGTGAAGTCCGGCCGCGGCACGCTGTGCCTGTCCGAGCCGAACGTCTACACGGGCACGCGCGCCAATTACGACTGGAACACATGGTTGGCGGTTGCCGACGGCACGGTTGTCCTTGACTACACGGAAAACCATGGCGCAAAACTGGTCGGCGCGTCTGCGGACAATACGGTCTCGCGTTCGGGGACGGTGCGCTTGGGTGAGCGCGTGACGCTGGAGGTCAAGGGCACGCCCGATGACGGGATTGGCTTTTGGCAGTATCTGCTGGCGCCGGGCGCGTTCGCGACCGTCCGTTTCGACGCAGACGGCGCGAGCGCGGGGAAGGGCTATTGGTTCGCGCGCGGCAAGATCGCGACCGATGGAGTCGCGAAGGGGCTTCAGGGCGGTGTCCTCAACATTGAGGCCGATCCTGCGAAGTGGAAACTGCGGACGAACACGGAAGACGCGAGCGCCTATGTCGGCGAGAAGGTGGCGCACGATGCGGACTATCCGTCGATCCGCTCGCCGGGTGAGCTCTGGAACGGCACGACGTTCACCTGTCGGGACGGCGAGGCTCTCGTCCCCGTGGCGGACACGGCCTACGCGACCGACTTCGCGACGGTCTCGGCTGGCGCGACGACAGCGGCGAATTCGCTGGTGGACGTCACGCCCACACTGGCCGCACAGGGGCCCCACGCGAATGTCGCGTGTGCGGCACTGCGCTTCAACACGCCGAACGGCGGACAGCCGCTTGTCCTTGAACTCGACGGCACGGCCCAGATCGGCGCGGGCGCGATCCTCGTCACGCCGAACATGGGCGACACGCCTGTCGTCATTCGCGGTGGGCAGATCGCCCGCAAATCGTCCGTCGACACGCTCTCGCAGATCTACATCCTGAACTTCAACACGAACGCGACGCTGACGATTGAGTCCGACCTGGGCGACGGCAGCGGCGCGCTTCTGGTGGCAGGGCCGGGACGGACGGTCTTCACGGGCCGCTACCTGTCGTCGGGCGCGATTGCGGTGAACGGCGGCCGTCTGAGCGTCGGTGACGGCGCGAAACTGCTCGCGTCCGTGCGCGCGACGGATGCGGACGGTTCGCGGACGTGGTGCTTCTTCCGCGACCTCCATCTCTACGGCGGCGGCCTCCTTGAACTGACGGAAGACGCGGCGTGGACGGCGGCCGTCGCGAATGAGGCGGTGGGCGGCAACAGCGTGACGAACGGCTGGCGGCCGCACTACGGCGTGTCGGGCGGCGGCTTCTCGGTCGCGGCGGGGAAGACGTTCACCGTCGCGGCGCCGGGCTGGACGGTGAACGAGTGCGTGCAATGCGGCGCGCGGTTCGTCAAGGACGGCGCGGGGACGCTCAGCTATGCGCAGGCGAAGACGGTGAACATCGACGAGGCGTGCCTCGGCACGGGCGGCAAGCTGTCGGCCTGGATCTACCGCTACGACCTGCGCGGCGGCACGGTCGGTCGCTTCGAGACGCCCGCCGACAACGGGCTCGACCCGGCGCGCGTCTACTTCGGCAAGCGTGGCGCGGTCATCCTGACGGCGCAGGACGGCACGACCGTGGTCGGGCGCGAATACTCGACGACACGCCTCGCCGATGCCAACCGGCCGTCGGTCGATGCGGGCAACGCCGTGCGCATCGTCATTCCCAGGGGCGCGACGCTCACGCACGATCGTCATGCGACCGCCTCCGCGCTTCCCGGCGAACTGACGTTCAGCGCAATTAACGCCATTCCGACGGGACTTCGCGCCGGCGGCCTCTTCGCGGGCGCAGGCACGCTTGTCCTGACGAATTCGCAGGGCAGGGCGGGCATCCAGTGGGGCGGCTTCAGGAACCGTCTCTTCTCCGGGACGATCCTCGACCGTTGCGGGCTTGGGGATGCGACAAGGGCCGACCAGTGGCGCTACACGGGATACGCTGCGGCCTTTGAACGCGCCTCGTTGACGCTGCCCGACGGCATCGGCTGGTATCTGGGCTTTGGCCAGGACGGCCATGCGATCCTGCCGATGCGGCTGGGCGGCCTTGACGGCGCGGGCCGCTTCGAGGTCGTGGAGGCCAACCTCAACAACTGGACATCGCCGCGTCTCGGATGCGACGACGGGCGGACGCACGACTTCGCGGGCTATCTGCAGATTACGCGGAATGGCGGTGGCTATGGGCAGCTCGTCAAGGTCGGCTCCAACGTCCAGCGCATGTCGGGCGCGACGAACGAGCTTCAGACCTCGGCGCGCGTCGTTGACGGCACGCTTGTGCTCGGTTCGCTCACGGCGCTGGATTCGCAGACGCTCTTGGCGCGCGGCTTTCACAACAACGTCTACGTGGGCGGCGCGGAGACGACGGCGGGGATGGCGCCTCGCTTCCTCGTGGACTGCGGCAACGTGACGGTGACGAACGTCGTCAAGGTTCTCGGCTGCGCGGACGCGGGCGTCTCGCCGGGCGTCGGCGCGCAGGCGGGCGCGGTGACATTCGCGGAGCTCGTCGTCTCCAACGACTGCACGCTCGTCGCCGAGGCGGGGGCGACCGCGCGCTTCGCCAAGATCACGCAGCTGGACGGGCCGCATGCGTTCGGTCGCCGTGGCGCGGGCACGGTCACGCTCGCGGACGACTTCACGGTGGGCGGCAGCCTTGACTTGGCTTGGGACGGTGGCCTGTTCGTCGTCGAGGGCGTCCTGACGGTGGCCGACGGCACGAAGTTGTCCGTTGCCGTGCCATCGGAACTGGATGCGTCGCGCCGCTACACGCTCATTCGGGCGACGGGTGGCATCGAGGGCCGCTTCGACTTCTCCGGCGTGTCGGTGCCGAAGGGGTGGCGTCTGCGCCAGCGGGCAAAGTCGGTCGTCCTTGTCCCCGAACGCGGGGTTGCGCTGATCATTCGCTAAACTGAAGAAAGGAATTCTTCTATGAGTCTGCTGTCCGTCTTTCTTGTTGCCGCGTTGCCCGTTCTGACGCAGACGGTGAAAGACGGGCAGCCGGCCGTCCTCTGTCGGGTGAACGGAAAGCCCGACGTCCGGGCGGCGGCAAAAGCCCGGAACGTGACGCTGGCCGAAGATCCGCTGGGCGGTCGGACGGCGTTCCGCCTCGGCTCGGACGGGACGGCCGTCATCCCGCTCCCGCCGCAACAGGTGGGCGAGACGGGCGGGACGATTCTCTTTTGGCTCAAGCCGGCGCGGATGCCGGTCGGGACGGGCTTCAACTCCATTGACAACCATACCGACACGAACGGCGTCTACCGTCCCATGGGCGGCGAACACGGGCGTCTGCGCGTCCTCGGCTTTCGCGCCGACCGCGAGGCGGACGTTCTCCTGACGGGCAGTTACGCCATCCTGCCGGGCACGACCGAGCTGAAGCTCGCGAAAAACGTCTTCGCGGGGACTTGGGCGTGCTTCGCCTGCAGTTGGGGGCCGACGAAAGCCGAGACCTTCGCGTTCACGGACGGTGTCGTGCGTCCGGGAGCGATGTGTCACGGCTGGGGGCGCACGAAGCCTTTGGAGCTGAAGGAACTGGCCCTTGGTTCCGTCCGGGGGCATCATCCCGGCTTCGAGGGCGATGTCGCGTTCCTGAAAGTCTGGAATCGGCGGCTGACGCCGGAGGAGATTCGGGCCGAGTATGCGAAAGTCCAGCCTGTCGCGCTTGAACTGGAGGACTACGCCGTCGAGGCGGGGCGTCCCTCGCGTCTGCGTCTGCGCGTGTTCAACTTCACGGATCGGGCGCTGACGCGCGCCATCCGCCTGACGGTCGGTGGCCGTGACTACGTGCAGACGACGTCGCTGACGCCGCACGGGCAGGCCGACCTGACGTACGAGGTCACGTTGGAGAAGCCGGGCGTCTTTCGGCTCGACACGAGCGAAAACCGCACGTTCGAGATTGCGGCGGTCGACATGGGTCGGAGCGTGACGCGGGCCATGAAGTCCGGAGGCGAAGTGAACTGGCGACTGGTCGAGACGTTTGACGCGACAAAGGGGCATCCGGCGGAGAAGATGCTGGCCGACGGCACGCACGTCGTGCGCAAGCCGGCGTTGGCCTATCGCGAGAGCGCGCCGTCCGCCCGCGCGGCCTGGTGCTGGCGTCCCGAACGTCTGGCGCATCCCGATCGGTGGCACGTCCTCGAAGTCGACTACCCGGACGATGCGCGGCGCCAGTTCTCCGTGCATGCGTTTTCTGTCAACCCGCGCACCGGCGGCATGACGGGCGGGCAGATGGAGTCGATCGGCATCATGACCGGCGGGCTTCATCCGAACACGTATCGCCCACAGCGTCGGCGCCTGATGTTCCGTCCCGAATCAACCCGCATCGAGGTCATCGTCGAGACCTCGCCGTTTGCGCATGCCTTTTCAAAGGGCTCGGCGGTTTCGGCTTTCCGCATCTACGAGGCAGATGTCGACCTCTTGCCGAGCCTCGGCACGTTCGGCGGCGACCGCACGTCCGGAGTCTGGGACGAGGACCCGACGATGGATTGCGAATGGTTCGCGCGCGCGCACTTCAAGCCGACGCTCGACCTTGACTTCTGGCGCCTCAAGGCCGAGCGCATCGTCGAGTATGCGCGCTTCATGGGCCACAACCGATGGACAGTCCAGGTCATGGACTATCAGGGCGATCGCAACGGAAGCGTGCTCTCGTTGCCGGCGTCGATCACGCGCGGCTACCACGGCCACGTCGACGGTTGGGTCGACCTCTACGCCAAGGTGTTCGCGCGCGAAGGCCTGCCGTGGTACGGGCGCCTCGGAAAGGCCTACGACGGGAGGGGCTTCTACGAGAGCCTGCTCGGCAAGCCGGAAGCGGACCGTCTGCGCATGCTGCCGGGCGACGGGACGGATGTCGGGGCGTTTCAGCAGCTCGACCCCGCCCTGCCGGAGACGGTCGCCGCGCTGCGGCGGATCGTTGCGCACTACCGCGACAAGTATGCCGATTCGCCGACGTTCCTGGGCCTGTCCTTCGATTCGCATAACCTGCTGCACTACTTCGGCCCGAACTACGGCTATGGCGACGCGACGGTCGCGCGCTTCGCGCAGGAGACGGGCCTCCGGCTCGACGACGTGCCGCGCACGAACCGCGTGGCCTACCTGTTGGACGGCGACCGTGCGCTCGCCGAGAAGTGGGTCGCGTGGCGCTGCCGGAAAGTCGCGGATTGCGCACGTGCCCTCGCGGAGGAGCTGCGGCGCGGCAACGACCGGCTGGTGCTCAAGGCCTACGTCTTTCCGAGCCAGATGTACTACGGCAGCCGCCTGGCGGAATGGGACATTGAACGCGAGCAGCGTCGGCGCGGGCTCGACTTCGCGGCGCTCAACCGCATTCCCGGTTTCGAGGTCATCCCCTACGACTCGCCGGACGAGGAGGTCTCGCACACCTTCAACCGATGGGGCGGAGGCACGCTCCTGCTCGGTCGCCAGACGTATTCGCCGAAGACGCTGAACTGGATCGCCGCGCGCGAGAAGACGCCGTCGGTCAACTTCGTCGCGCACGCGAACCTGGAGAGCTTCAGCTCGTCGAAGGCCGCGCTGCCGGAATGCCACTACCCGCTCAGCTACTCCGCATGGGACGCGGCCGCGAAGACGAACGGCGCCTTCGCCTCGTGGGCGAGCTGCTTCCCGAACGCGGACGAGGCGCTCATGCCGTGGACGAGCTGGCTCGCCTACGCCGACGTGAAGGAGATCCAGTTTGGCTTCTGGGGCATGCCCGAAATGGGGCTTCAGGAGCGATTCCGCGAATTCTACCGCGCCTATCGGTCGATTCCGAAAGGGGACTACCGACTCGTGAACGACCCGACCGACCCGGTGGCCGTGCGCGCGAGCGGCGAAGACTGGTTCATGGTCAACAAGGAGAGCTTCCCGGTGACGGTGAACGGCGAGACGGTGGGGCCGTGTGCGGTCATCGTGCGGCGCGGAAACCGTCCGGCGACCTTCCTGCAGACGTGGGATCCAAAGGCGCTCGATCCCTATCGCCGTGTCGTGTCCGCGCTTCAGGCTGCCGACTTGCCGTGCAAGGGGACATTTGCCTCTGCGTTGGACGCGCATGACTTTGCGGCCGTCCGCCGTCTTCTGCTCACGCCGGAGGTCTTCGAGGTCATCAAGGACATGAAGCCTTTCGCGGCCGAGGCGCGCTGGCGGGCCGACGACCGGACGATCGAGGTCACGCTCCGTTCGGACACGCCCGGCAGGCATGGCCATGTCGTGTCGCTTGAAAGCGCATCGGACGTCTGGGCGGGCGGAACGGACGCAAGTGGGCGCCCCGAACGTGTCGAGGTGGGGCTCGCGGGCGGTGACGTGAAGAAGGTGCTGCTGCATCCGTCGCGCTTCCCGACACGTGACGGCGAGGCGGGGCTTGTCACGGTCGTTGTCACGCGCGATGACCGACACGTCGAACGTTTCGACTTTCTGCTGGGCGGCGCTTTCGCGTACTACGACCCGGACAAGGCGACGGTGGGTGACGACTGGTCGTTCAGCCGCTATCGGCTGCGGCCGTTTCACGCCGATCCGCCGGATCCGAACCGGCTGGGGCTTGCGTTCGACTACCGCATCGGCTACCTCTGGAACGCGCGCGGGCTCTTCGTCGCGGTGGAAGTCGACGAGACCGACGCGGATGTCGTGCTGCCTCAGCCGGGGAAGGGCTATGCGTTCGCTCCCATTCGCAGTGACTCCCTCCAGTATTTCTTCTCGTGTCGCGGTGGCGCGACGTATGACCGGCAGGGCTTCGGGGACGAGGACATCGAGTGCTTCTTCTACCAGCCGGAGAAGGGCGACTACTTCGGGAGCATCACGCGCTTCAGCAAGTATGCGCGCTGGCACCAGCCGATCGCCAGCGCCCGGCATCGGCGCGGCGGTCAGACGACGCAATACGAGTTCCACATTCCGGCGGAGCAGTTTGCGGGCGTGCGCATGGGCGAGGGGACGGTCATCACGGCGTGTCACCTCATCAACAATCGCTTTGCGCGGAAAGACCTGTGGCTTCGCCTGGGGACTTCGCAGAAGGTCTTCCCCTACGCACGGCCCGACACGTGGCCGACGCTGACCTTCGTCAAGGACACGAACGAAAAGGAATCCAAATGATGAACGTGAAGACGCTTGCGCCGCTGGCGCTGGCCCTGATTTCGGCCGGCGTTGCATCTGCTGATGCGGGACGGCTCATTGACCCGACCGGGCAGCTCGCGACGGTGCCGATCGACGTGCCGGGCGACGTGCATTCCGCGCTTTTGGCCGCCGGCATCATTCCCGATCCCTACGTCGGCACGAACGAGGTTCTCACGGCGTGGGTCGGCGACCACGACTGGATTGTCGAATGGGATTTCGACCTGACACGCGAAGAGCTCGCGAAGCGGCGACTCGCCCTGCGGCTGGAGGACGTTGACACGCTCTGCGACCTCTCGCTCAACGGCGTGTCGCTCGGCTCGACCCGCAACCGCTTCCGACGCTACGAGTTCGACATCGCCGGCACGGCGCGGATCGGCCGCAACACGCTTCGGGGCTTCTTCCGCAACGTGGTCGCGGCGAAGGAGGCGGCGGCGAAGACGTATGACCGCACCTACTGGGTGCACGGGCCGCTTCTGCAGAACCTGAACCTGATCCGCAAGCCGTTCTGCCACGGCGGCTGGGACTGGGGGCCGCGCATTCTGGGCGTCGGCTTCATGAAGCGTCCCGAGGTGATCGCGACGAACGGCCTCACGGTCGATTACGTCCACTGCGACACGGATTTCGACGCGGACTATTCGCGCGCGACGGTCAACGTCAACGTCGAGTTCACGCGCGCGGACGGCTCGAAGGGAGCGACGCGCGTGCAGAAGATCGTCGAGCGCCCGCGCCTCTGGTGGCCGCGCGGCCTGGGCGAGCAGGCCTTCACCGAGGTGACGGTCGAGGTTGAGGGCACACTGGTCACGCGGCGACTGGGGCTCCGCAAGGTGGAACTCGTGACCGAGCCGGACGCTTTCGGGACGAGCTGCTACTTTCGCGTCAACGGGCGGCGACTCTTTGCGAAGGGGACGGACTTCATTCCCTGCGACGCCTTGGAGAGCCGCCAGACGCCCGCGCGCTACGCGAACCTGCTGCAGAGCGCGCTCGACGCGAACATGAACATGGTGCGCGTCTGGGGCGGCGGACAGTATGAGCGCGACTTCTTCTATGACTGGTGCGACGCAAACGGCCTCCTCGTCTGGCAGGACTGCATGTTCGCGTGTGCATGCTATCCCGGCACGTCGGCATTCCTCGACGAGATCGACCGCGAGGTGCGGCATCAGGTCAAGCGCCTGAAGGATCATCCGTCGATTGCCCTCTGGTGCGGCGACAACGAGTGCGCCGTCGGGCACGCCGTCTGGTACGGAAAGTCCATCCGGACGCCGGAGGACGACGCCTCGCCCGCCGCACTCGTGCGGGTCAAGGCCGCCGCCGCCGAACAGCTCGCGCGTTATGCGGCCGACCACGACCTCGCGCGGGCATGGAACCTGAAGGAGATCGGCGGCACGGTGACGCTGCACCGCATCGCCGTCGTCTTCCACGGCGGCGACATCGCCCTCTGCGAAGAGATCTGACGTTCGCGCCGCTTGCATTGTCTTGGATGCGAGGCGTCGAGTAGATTCGCAATCTCACTAATGTTGTTTTGCGAACGTTTTTCTTCCGATAATTTGCTATACTTCACATCGTCAAGAATGAACAGGACTGACGATGGTGAAGGCAAAGAAACTCGAAGGACTGATTGCGGCGGCGCATACGCCGTTCCGGGCGGACGGTTCCGTCAACGTGGACCTTGTGCCGCGCCAGGCTGCGCTGCTGCTGAAGCAGGGCGTGACGGGCGTTTACGTGTCGGGCACGACAGGCGAGGGCATCTCCTGCTCGGTTGCGGAGCGCACAGCGCTGTTTGACGCCTGGGTGCGGGCTTCGCGGCGGAACCTGCACGGGCGTGTCCTGTCGCGTGACCCATTCGACGCCGACACGATTGTCGCGGGCGAAGACCTTGACGGCATTTGGCTCTCGCGCGACAACGGCGAGACGTGGCGCAGCATGGGCCTGTCGAACCACTGCACTGGTTTACCTGCGTCGCGTTCGACACGTCCGTTCGCGGGCGCATCTGGGCGCCGTACCGCGCGGCGCAGCGGAAGGTCTGCGCGGAAACGGGGGCGATCTACCTTGACACGCTTGCGGCGGGCCTGGGCGAGGCGCATGACGTACACCCGCGCGACAAGGTCTCGTTCGCCGAGCTGGCGCTGAAAGCCGTTGGACGGTACACATCAACAGAAAAGAAAGGAACAAGACCATGACAAAGGAAAAGATCCTGATGGGAATGCTGGGGCTCTGCGCCACGCTGCATGCCACGACCTACACCTGGACGGGCGGCGGAAATGACGGAGGCCTGTGGACGACGCCGGCGAACTGGGGCGTCTCGGCGGGCTATCCGAACGGAGACGATGACACGGCGGTTTTCAGGTCTTCGGCGGACGTGCAGCTCAATGCGTCCGTGACGCTGCAGTATCTCGACGTGAAGGCGGGTGCGACGGTCGCCGTCTCGGCGACGGAGGCCGGGAGCCTGACGATGAACAACACGACAACTGCCGAGCGCATCGGGTTGCGCGCTTCGGGGCATGCGAAACTTTCCTGTGCGGCGCCGGTGCATTTCGCGACGACGACGCGAAGCGACGTGCGGGTTGAGGCGGGCTGCGAACTGCATTTTCGCGGCGCGTTGACGATCGACGGCGGCGATTTCTACGTGACGGGGACGGGGCTTTGCTCCTTCGAGGGGGCGGCCACCGTCAAGGCGCCGGCGACGAAGGCGTATTTTGGCCTCTTCTACAAAGGCTATGCGTCAGAAGCGACCGTGCGGTTTGCCGATGACGCCGCCGTGTCGTTTCATTCGGTCTTCGCGGGCGCGAGGTCTGCGGCGACCCCTGCGGTCGCGTTTTCACAAAGCGGAAACGCGAAGGTCTCGATTGCGCAGGACTTGAATCTGAACGGCGGCGTCTGGCCCGATGAAACGCCTGAACATGCCGGGCACGCCTATCGGCTGGAGGGCGGCGAACTGACGGTCGGCAGCACCTTCTTCGTGGGAGGAAACCAGTCGGCGCGCTTTGTCCAGACCGACGGAACGGCGACGGTCAGGACCTTGCGGTTCGGAAGGTCGAATGCCGCGTTTGCGGGCGAACTGCGAGGCGGTACGCTGACGCTGACGAATGGTTCGTCCAGTCCGTCCGACGTCCTGTGGTTCGGCGATGGCCTGCGGCTGCTCGTCAGCGGCGGACGCCTTGTCTATCCGTCCGCATTCACGCCCTGCGACCATCCCGGCCTCGCCTTTGGTGCGGGCGAGTTCGTGCTGGCTTCGGCGAACGGCGCTTTCAGATGGGACTTTTCGCGCAACCTTGTCCAGACGGGCGCGACGCTGGCCTATGATGGGACGGCGAAAATCGACTTCGGACGTCATGTCTGCACCTACGGCCTGGACTTGGCCGTCCGCGGCGACGGCGTCCGCCTGACGCTGCCGTCGCGTACGGTCCTCTTTGCGCCGGACGGCGGGGCGATGCGGCCGATGAAGCTGACGGTTGGCGCAGGGGCGTCTCTCCGTCTGGCGGACACCTCGGTGCGCGTCCTGGCGCCGCTTGATCTCGCGGTCGAGGAAGGCGGAAAGATCGAGACGCCCAAAAGCAATGTCCTGGTCGCCCATCGCCTGACGGTGGCGGGCGTCGAAAAGGGGCGCGGCCGTTTCCGCGCGACCGCCGAAAACGCGGACTGGTTCGAAAGCGGCAGAGACGCCTACTCGTCGATTCTCGTGCCGCGCGTGTGGACGGGCGCGGGCGACGGCACGAGCTGGGCCGATGCGGCGAACTGGGCGGACGACGACGCGACGTGCGCCTACAGCGACGTTTCCGCCGCGAGAACGGTGACGCTGCCGGCGGGCGAGACGACGGTCGGCGCCCTTGTCGTGCTGCCGAACGCCGCACGACAGCCCGTGACGGTGGCGGGCGACGGGCGAATCGTCTTCCAGGAGCCGATGCTCGCCGCCGCCGTGGTCGTCGCCGAGGACTGCACGCTGGCGTTCGACGTGGACGTGCGCGTCGGTGTCGCGCGAACGCAAGGGCTTGTCGGCGGCGGCACGGTTGCGTTCAGGAAGTCCTATCCCGGCGCCAACGGAAACTATGCGCCGTTTGCCATCGACGGAAAGGTCGTCTATTCGGGCACGGACTCGCTGATGCCGAGCGCCGACGGCGCGGCCGAAAACCTCTTCTCGCTGTGGACCTACGAAACGGCCGTCCATTCGGCGTTCGAGATCGTCGAGGGCGCCAGGCTCGACGCCACGCGGCTCATCTGCGGCCCGGGCGGGTTCGTCATGGCCGAGGACATCCGGCAGACGGGCGGCGAGGCGACGTTCGACGCGTTTTACGTCAATCAGCACAATTATCTCCTCACGCACAGCCCGACGTACCGGCTGGAGGGGGGGCGCCTGACGGTCAACGGACCCCTCAACCTGAATGCATTCTACTCCGGCTCGATGACGCGCTATCCCGGCGGCAGTTTCGTGATGACCGGCGGCGAACTGGCCTGCGGCTCGATGAGCAGCGCGCTGAACCAGAACTACTTTCGCCTGTCCGGCGGAAGGGCCACGGTTGCCGGAGACCTGAAAGCGTCGTTCAGCGGGGCCTTCGGACAGACGAACAGGAACGACTGCGCCTATCTGCTGGGCGGCGTCACGCTCGCGTTTGCGGGAACCGGAGCGGAAACGCGAACCATTTCCGCCAAGGCGAAGCTCACGGGGCAGGGCGGGGACACGAAGATCGTCTCCGACGGCTGCCTGGTCAAGGTGAGCGAGGGCGCAGACCTCATGGGCGCCGGCGGGCTTCACTTTTCGGGCGATGGCATTCTCGACGTGCACGGGCGATTCGGCTTCACGGGCCGCTTGACCTTCGACGGCGCGTCGTGGTGCTATCTGAAGGAGGCGTCCGTGCTGGACGGCCCGCGTGAACTCCGGGTGATGCGCGGCCATTTCTGCATCCGCGGCACGATCGCGAAATCGCCTGAAAGCATCTACCTCCACCGCGAGCAGGCTCTCTCGGCAGATAAGGACGCAAAAAGCATGAGAGTCCGGCGGCTGGTCGTCGCCGGCGAAGACCGCCCCGTCGGGACCTATGCGTTCGGCAAACTGACCGTCACGGTCGAACGTCCGTCGGGATGGCTCGCGGGCGCGGCGGCAGACCTCTCGGACGAGCGGGCGGACGTCGCGCTGGCGGAGGACACGACGCTCGAATCGCTCGTCTACCGTCCGTCGTCGGCAGCGGGCGGCACGTTGACGCTTGGCGCGGCAGACGGCGCGACGCTCACGCTTGCGGACGGCGCGACGATCGACGTCGGGACGGACGACACGCTGGTCATTTCGGCGAACGTCGTCTTGGCGGGAAAGGTTCGCAAAACCGGCTTCGGAAAGGCCGTCTTCGCCGGTTCGGTGACATGTCCGGCTTCGGTGACGAAAGGCGCGGAAGGCTCAGACGCCTACTGGCTGCGGATCAACCACGGTTCGGCCGACTTTGACGGGGCGGTCACGGGCGTGCGCCTCATCTGCTGTTCGGGCGACGGCGACGTGCCGCTGGTCACGCTGAAGGCGAACTGCACGGTTTCGGACTATGCCGCCGTCCTGACGGCCTATTCGGACGATGGGTTCGCGACGAACTGCCGCGGCGAGACGCGTCAGGAAGGGGCGACGGTGGACTACACGACCGTTCCGGCGCTCTTGAAGGACAGTTCGATGCCGCTGACGTCGCCGCAGGGTGGCTCCGGACGCTATGTGCTGTCGTCCGGCACGTTCATCGGCCCGCGCGGAAACCTGTCTTTCGTCAAGAACTTCAACGACCAGGGCTCGTTCGAGCTTGTCCAGGACGGCGGCGTGATGCGCCTCTGCGGGAGCTTCTTTTTCGCGCGGAACTCGACGGGGCAGGACCTCACCTACACGCTCAACGGCGGCACGCTGGAGACCGACTCTTCCCTTGAGAGCTACGACAGGGGCCTGTCGCACGTGAACCTGAATGGCGGCGCCGTGGCGCTGGGCGCCAGCCGCAAATATCTGGAATCCGGCGCCTTTGACGTGTCGGTCGGCGGTGACGCCACGCTGAAGGCGTCGGCGGACGTCGAGGCGTACGTTCCGGCGGACTTCGTCGGGACGGGTTCGGTGACGGTCGAGGGGGCTGGCCTGGTCGACCTGGGCGGTGTCTATTCCCTGCCGAGGCTGTCGGTGAAGAACGGCGGAACGCTGGGCATCGCCCCGCACCTGATGAGACGGTCGATGTCCGCGACGGCGCTGACGCTGGACCAAGGCGTCCTGAGCCTTCCGGACGAGGGGCTGTTGACGGTGGCCGCGCTCTGCGTCAATGGGCGAGACTGCTCGCCGCGCGTCTACAGGCCCGGAAAGGGCGTCGTCAGGGGCTCCCTCGTGGGCATCGGACGGCTTCAGGTTCTCACGGGGCCTGAATATGGCGGGGTGCTTGTCATCAAGTGATGACAATGATTAGGCGGTGACGACAATGATGAAGAATGTCTTTGTCTGCTTGGCAGGCGCCCTTTGCGCGCTTTCGCTGACGGGCGCTGTCACGTCCGACGGGGAGCGGCTTGTCGTCGCGGGCGAAAGCGCGGCAGTCTCGCCGGATGGCCGCCTCCTCGCGTTCCACCGGTTTGAGGACGGCGTCCTCAAGCTCGGCGTCTGTCCGTCGGCGGGCGGAACGGTCACGTGGATCGAGTCCGGCCCGGGCATGGCGGCCTACCCCGCCTGGGCGCCGGACGGCTCGCTGGTCTACACCTATGGCCACGAAACCCTGACGGCTCACGAGGCGTACAAGGCTCGGACGACCGGCGGCGGCTATGGACTGCGTGTCCGTCAGGCAGACGGACGCACGCGCGAACTCTGCACCGGGTACACGCGCGACTATCTTCCGACGGTGTCCGCTGACGGGCGGGAGGTCTACTTCACGACGACGCGCGAGGTCAGGGGAGGACAGCTGGCGCCGATGTCCTCGAACATTGCGCGCGTGCCGTTTGACGGTTCGGCGAAGCCTGCGGTCGTCTTGCGTCCGCCGGGCTCCTATAACATGGCGGTCGCCCAGCCGGCGCTTTCGCCGGACGGGCGGCATCTCGTCTGGGCGCACATGGCGAGCCTTGAAGAGGGGTGGGCGCTCTTCGGCGCGCGGCTGGACGAAATCGGCCGGCCGGATCGCCGCGTGCTGCTGACGCCGGAGCTGCTGACGGCGCTTTCGCCGCGTTGGCACCCGGACGGCACGCTGGTGGCGTTCACGGGCTTCCGTCAGGACGATCCGGGGTATGGCGTCTGGCTGATGGACATGCGCGCGTTTGCCCTGAGGCGCGTCTGCGACGGCGAGAACCCGGCGTTTTCGCCGGACGGGAAGTGGCTTTACTATGATCGCGAACGCCAGATCTATCGGCGGCCATTCGGCTCGGCGGATCGTCCCGTTCCCGGCGAGGTCACGTTTCGGAAGCCCGTCGGACAGGATGTCCCGCAGCGCGTCCTGTGGACTTCCGGCACGGGCGCAGGCGACGTGTCGATGACCGTCGGCAACTTGGGGCGGGAGTTTGCCGTCGGCTCCGAGACGGTCGTCTACTTGCGGGCGAAGGTGCGATGGAACGGCGAAAAGGGAGACCATGTTTTCATGCGCGGCGTCTACAAGGAGTCTGACCAGGCGCTGCTGCTGTTCGCGACGGCGACGGGCGAAGTCTGGTTCTCGACGCGGGACAGCTACGGCGGCTTCATGGGCGCGGCGCAGGTCCTTCCGGGACCGGGCGAATACGACCTCGTAGGCGTGCGGACGCCGGCCTGCCTGCATCTTTACGTGGACGGCGGGGCGGTACGGGCTTCTCGCGGGCTCAATCTTCCTCTTGACCGGCCTGTGGCGCTCAAGATCGGCGTCGAGTGTCCGGCGGGAACGGCTGTCCGTGCGGCCGAGATCGGCACGGGCTGGCCGAAGTCGCTGCTGTCGGGTTGCCTGACGAAAGAGGAGGTGATGAAATGATCTTGTCGGCTGCGCTGCTGGCGGCGGCTTTTGACGTGGTGGCGCTCGTGGATTCGCTCGATTTCGCACAGCGGTTCGACATCGAGAAAAGCGAGGGGACCCTGCAGGTCCTCGAACACGTGCTCAGGACGTCGGCGACGGACGTCTGGTGGCGTGACAAGGGCGGTGGGCGTTTGCGCTATCCGTCCAAGGAAGAGGCCTATCCGCTCAGCGAGGATCCCTTTGACCGGCACACCGTTCCGCGCGAAGACGTTTTCGGGCACCTCCGCCTCGACCGCCCGGAGGCGAACCCGTTTCCGATTCTCCGCCGTGAATGTGCGCGCCGAGGCGTTGGATTCGGCATCCATACGACATGGGAGGAGTCGCACAACTACATTGCCATGACGTCGAGCTGGACGCTGAACCATCCGCAGTTCTGGTGCTGCATGAACGGGCGAAAGCCCTTCCTGGCGACGTGTTCGATCGCCTATCCTGAAGTGGTCGCGCACAAGTTGCGGCTGGTTGACGAACGGCTCGCGCTCGGGCCCGACACGATCTTCCTCGACCTCGCGCGCGATGGTGGCTGGACCGCCTTGCGGGAGTACGTCAAGCCGATGACGGACGAATGGCGGCGCCGCTACGGCTGCGAGCCGCCGTCGACGAATGACGTGCGCTGGACGGCTCTTGTGTCCGAACCCGTCACCGCCTACCTGAAGCAGTTCGCGGCGCGGTGCCATGCGCAGGGCTGCCGGTTCGTCTTGGGCTTTTACGGCATGGAGGACGCCGACTTCGTCCACCTCCGTTACGGCATCGACTGGCGCAGGCTTGCGGCGGACGGGACGATCGATGCCGTTGTCGTGATGGGGTTTGCCTATGATCGCGCGAATGCGTGGCGTTCGATCGAGGCCATCTGCCGTAGGGTCATGTCTGAACGGGGCAAGGCGGACGTCTACTTCCCGCTGGCGAGTTACGCCTGGGGGCGTGCGCACTTTCCGGGCCTCGCCCGGACGCTCGGCATTTCGGAGGCGGAGGCGGTTCGTCGCCTCTTGCGGCTGGCGAAAGACGTCGGCGGGCGCGGCGTCGTCATGGAGTGCGTGGACTACGGGAACTATTCGCCGGCCGTCTGCGAGGAGATCCGCCGTTTCCGGGAGGCGTTGTAGAGACGACGTCGAGGCCGCTGAGCCTCTGCGTCATGAAATATGGTATACTTGACGGCATGGGACTCTTGGAGAAGAAGCGGCCGCCGCTGAAACTGCCGTTCAAGTACGGGACGACGCGCGACTTCCGGATCGTCAGCCTGGAGCCGGACGGCGTGCTCTGCGTGCCGGTGCTGGGCATGAGCGACTACAAGCGGACGTGGGCCCTGGCGCCTGAGCATACGCATCCGGAGTGCCTCGAGATCTCCTACTGCCTGCGAGGCAACCTGTCGTTCGCCTGTCAGGGACAGGAGTGGCCGTTCCTCCCCGGCTCGGTCTTCGTGACCCGGCCGACGGAGCCGCATCGCCTCCTTGCGCTGAACAAGGGCCTTCGGATGTACTGGATGTTCTTCCGTGTGCCGCGTCGGGGCTTCCCCCTGCTGAAGCTGCCGCCGTCGGAGGCGGAATGGCTGAAGAGGCGCCTCCTGAACCTGCCGAACCGCCTGTTTCCGGCGACCAAGCGCGTCCACGCCGCGTTCAAGCGGCTCTTCTTCCTGTATGACCGCGCGCCGAAGCGGACGCCGGAGCGGCGTCTTCAGCTGCGCGTGGCCGTGACGGAACTGCTGCTCGCCCTCGTCGAGGCCTCGGCGGAGACGCCTGATCGTCCGGCGGCGGGCCGCGTCGAGGCGCTGGTCGAGGAGATGCGCGCGAAGCCCGGCGCGGACTACCCGATTGACGCATTGGTGGAACGTGCCGCGCTGTCGCCGTCGAATCTCGCGCTGCGCTTCAAGGCGCTCGTGGGACTGCCGCCGCACACGTTTCTCGTCCGCTGCCGGATCGCGCGCGCCAAGGAGCTGCTGGCGGAATCCGACGCGAAGGTGACGGCTGTCGCGCAGGCGCTCGGCTTTCCCTCGGCGCAGCATTTCGCCACGCAGTTCCGAAACGTCACCGGCCGGACGCCGCGCGCGTGGCGGCAGGCGGCGCGCCAACCGGCGGCGGATAAAATGGTATAATACGCGGCGTTTCCATACGCGATTCCAGACACCATCCGACACGAGACGACATGAGCGCAGACCTCTCCAACGTACGCAACATCGGCATCGTCGCCCACATCGACGCGGGCAAGACGACGACGACCGAGCGCATCCTCTTCTACACGGGCAAGATCCACAAGCACGGCGACGTCCACGACGGCAACACGACGACCGACTTCATGGTCCAGGAGAAGGAGCGCGGCATCACCATCCAGTCCGCCGCGATCTCCTGCACGTGGGAGGGCCATTCGATCAACATCATCGACACGCCCGGCCACGTCGACTTCACGATGGAGGTCGAGCGCTCCCTGCGCGTCCTCGACGGCGCGGTCTGCGTCTTCTGCGCCGTCGGCGGCGTCCAGCCGCAGTCGGAGACGGTCTGGCGCCAGGCCGACCGCTACGGCGTGCCGCGCCTCGCGTTCGTGAACAAGATGGACCGCATGGGCGCGGACTTCGCGCGCGTCGTCGAGGAGATGCGCACGAAGCTGAAGGCGGTCGCCTGCCCGGTCGAGCTGCCGATCGGCCGCGAGGACGGCTTCAAGGGCGTCGTCGACCTCATCCGCCTGAAGGGGATCGTCTACGACGAGGCGACGGAGGGCAAGACGTTCACGGTCGGCGAGATCCCCGCCGAGCTGAAGGACGACGCGGAGCTCGCGCGCGCCGAGCTCGTCGAGAAGGTCGCCGACCTCGACGAGGGCGTCATGGAGGCGTTCCTCGAGAGGGGCGACCTCACGGAAGCGGAGCTCGTGCCCGCGATCCGCCGGCTCGTCGTCGCGGGCCGCCTCGTGCCCGTCCTCTGCGGCACGTCGCTCCGCGACAAGGGCGTCCAGCCGCTCCTCGACGCGATCTGCGCCTACCTGCCCTCGCCGAAGGACCGTCCGCCCGTGCCGGCGACGGACCTCAAGAGCGGCGAGCCCGTGACGCGCAAGCAGGACGATTCGGAGCTGCTGACCTCGCTCGTCTTCAAGATCGCGACCGACCCCTACGTCGGCAAGCTCTACTTCGTGCGCGTCTACGGCGGCGTCCTCAAGAAGGGCGCGAACGCCTACAACCCGCGTACGCGCAAGCGCGAGCGCATCCTGAAGATCGTGCGCCTCTTCGCCGACGACCAGATCGAGGTCGAGGAGCTGCGCGCGGGCGACATCGGCGCCGTCGTCGGCCTCAAGGAGGTGACGACCGGCGACACGCTCTGCTCGGAGATGAAGCCGTGCTACCTGGAGCGCATCACCGCGCCGCAGCCCGTCATGTTCCTCGCGATCGAGCCGAAGTCGAGCGCCGACAAGGACAAGCTCGTCGCCTCGATGCAGGCCCTCGCGGCGGAGGACCCGACCTGCCAGTTCCGCGAGGACGAGGAGACGGGCCAGACGATCCTCTCCGGCATGGGCGAGCTGCATCTCGAAATCCTCGTCGACCGCCTCAAGCGCGAGTTCAAGTGCGCGGCGAACGTCGGCAAGCCGATGGTCAGCTACTGCGAGACGGTGACGCAGCCCGCGCGGAAGGAGTTCACGTTCGACCGCGAGCTCGGCGGCAAGCGCCACGCCGTCACGCTCGCGATCGAGGTGAAGCCGCGCGAACGCGGCGCGGGCGTCAAGGTCGGCCTGTCGCGCGCGTTCGCGAACCTCGTCCTCGACAGGCACCTGCAGGACTGCGTCTCGCAGGGGCTCTCGGACGGCGTCTCGACGGGCGTCCTCGCGCGCTACCCGATGACGGACGTGGAGGTGACGTGCCTCTCGGCGACGCTCGTCGACCCGGAGGTGTCGGACGAGGTGGCGTTCCGCTCGGCGGCGATGATGGGCTTCCGCGAGGCCGCCGAGGCCGCCGCGCCGGAGTTCCTGGAGCCGATCATGAAGCTGGAGATCACGACGCCGCCGGAGTCGGTCGGCGAGATTCTCGGCGACCTCAACAGCCGGCGCGGCGCCGTCCTCGACATGGACATGCGCGGCGACCTCCAGGTCATCCACGCGCGCGTGCCGCTCGCGCAGATGTTCGGCTACGCGACGGCAATCCGCTCGCTCACCAAGGGCCGCGCCTCGTACTCGATGGAGACCGACCAGTTCGAGCTCGCGCCGAAGAACGTGCGCGAGGAAATCCTGAGCCGCTGACCGCGCGGCGCAGGCGGACGTGGACGGCGGCGGATCCGGCAAGGGTCCGCCGCCCTTCGTTTTCGCACGCCAAGACTTTCCCTTGCCTAACTTGCTTGCGGTATGGTATACTGCTGCCCTCATCAACCCAAGGAGAAACCTGACGTGAGCAACGAGACCGAAAAGATGACGCCTGAACTGAAGGCGTTCATCGAGGAATGGAAGGACAAGCCGGGCAACCTGATCATGGTGCTGCACAAGGTCCAGCAGACCTACGGCTACATCCCGCGCGCAATCGCGATCGAGACGAGCGAGCTTCTGGACGTGCCGCTCGCGAAGATCTACGGCGTCGTGACCTTCTACAACTTCTTCAAGCTTCAGAAGGCCGGCAAGTACATCATCCAGGTCTGCCTCGGCACGGCCTGCTACCTGCGCGGCGGCGACGACCTCATCAAGGAGTTCGAGCGCCAGCTCGGCGTCGGCGTCAACGCGACGACGCCCGACGGGCTGTTCTCGATCGAGGCGGTGCGCTGCCTCGGCTGCTGCGGCCTCGCGCCGGTCGCCGTCGTCAACGGCGACGTGCACGGCAAGCTCGAGACGAAGGACGTCACGGGCATCATCGAGAAGTACCGGACGCTGGGGTAATGAGCCACGAAGGGACACGAATCTTCACGAATCGCAATTCGTGGACATTCGTGAAAATTCGTGGACAACGAACGGTTTTACGAAGGAGATATCGAAATGGCAAAGTTGACTTTGGAGGGCCTGCGCAAGTTGCGCGACGAGAACCGAAAGGCGATGGAGATGCGCGACAACGCGAACAAGGACGTGCAGGTCATCGTCGGCATGGGCACATGCGGCATCGCCGCCGGCGCGAAGGAGGTCTTCGTCGCGCTCGTCGACGTGATGGCCGAGAAGGGCCTGACGAACGTCCTCGTGCGCCAGACCGGCTGCATGGGGCACTGCGCGGAGGAGCCGACCGTCGAGGTCGTCGTTCCGGGGCTGCCGACCGTCGTCTACGGGCGTGTCGACGCGGCGACCGCGAAGGAGATCGTCGAGAAGCACATCTTGGGCAAGGAAATCGTCGCGGCGAACGTCCTCGACAAGTCGGGCGCGGACAGCGCGAAGGAGAAGTAAGGTCATGGCTTATCAATCGTATGTTCTGATTTGCGGCGGCACGGCGTGCTGCTCGGGCGGTGCGGACAACCTCGTCACCGAATTCGCCTCGTGCCTGGGGCTCGCGGGCCTCAAGGACAAGGTCCAGGTCGTGAAGACCGGCTGCCTCGGCTTCTGCGAGCAGGGGCCGATCGTGAAGATCCTGCCGCAGGGCACGTTCTACGTGCAGGTGAAGAAGGACGACGTGCAGGAGATCGTCGCCGAGCACCTCGTCAAGGGCCGCGTCGTGCAGCGCCTCTGCTACGACCCGGAGCAGGCGACGGACGTCGTCGCCGAGGCGAACATCCCGTTCTACCAGAAGCAGTGCCGCATCGTCCTCCGCAACTGCGGCGTGATCGACCCGGAGAAGATCGAGGACTACATCGCGCGCGACGGCTACAAGGCGATCGAGAAGGTGCTCTTCGAGATGACGCCGGAGCAGGTCGTCGACGAGATGCTGAAGTCGGGCCTGCGCGGGCGCGGCGGCGCGGGCTTCCCGACGGGACTGAAGTGGAAGTTCGCCCAGCAGCAGCCGAAGGGCCAGAAGTACATGGTCTGCAACGCCGACGAGGGCGACCCCGGCGCGTACATGGACCGCTCGACGCTGGAGGGCGACCCCCACAGCGTGCTGGAGGCGATGATCATCGCCGGCTACGCGATCGGCGCGACGAAGGGCTTCATCTACATCCGCGCGGAATACCCGCTCGCGATCCACCGCCTGCAGGTCGCGATCAGGCAGGCGACCGAGCTCGGCCTCCTCGGCAAGGACATCCTCGGTTCGGGCTTCGACTTCGAGATCGAGCTCCGCTTCGGCGCGGGCGCGTTCGTCTGCGGCGAGGAGACGGCGCTCCTGCAGTCCATCGAGGGCAACCGCGGCATGCCGCGCCCCCGTCCGCCGTTCCCGGCCGTGAAGGGCCTCTGGGGGCGGCCGACCGTCATCAACAACGTCGAGACGCTCGCGAACATCCCCGTCATCATCAACAAGGGCGCGGACTGGTTCAGCAAGATCGGCACGGCGACGACGAAGGGCACGAAGGTCTTCGCGCTCACGGGCAAGGTCAACAACTCCGGCCTCATCGAGGTGCCGATGGGGACGACCCTGCGCGAGATCATCTTCGACATCGGCGGCGGCATTCGCGGCGGCCACCAGTTCAAGGCGGCGCAGACGGGCGGCCCCTCCGGCGGCATCATCCCGCCGCAGTTCCTCGACACGCCGATCGACTACGAGTCGCTCGCGAAGATCGGCTCGATCATGGGCTCCGGCGGCCTCATTGTCATGGACGAGACGGACTGCGTCGTCGACATCGCGAAGTTCTACCTCGACTTCACCGTCGACGAGTCGTGCGGCAAGTGCGCGCCGTGCCGGATCGGCGGGCGCAAGCTCCTGAACTACCTCAACAAGATCAGCGAGGGGCGCGGCACCGAGCAGGACATCGCCGACATGCGCGCGATCTGCGACGCGATGAACAAGGCGTCGCTCTGCGGGCTCGGCCAGACGGCCTCGAACCCCGTGCGCTCGACGCTCCAGTACTTCATGGACGAGTACCTGGAGCACATCCACGACAAGAAGTGCCGTTCGGGCAAGTGCTCGAAGCTCATCCGCTACACGATTGACGCGGCGAAGTGCAAGGGCTGCACGATGTGCGCCCGCAAGTGCCCCGCCGGCGCGATCGCGGGCGCGGTGCGCACGCCGCACGTCATCGACGCGGCGAAGTGCATCAAGTGCGGCGCCTGCGAGGCGACGTGCAAGTTCGGCGCGATCTCGCATGGGTGAGGGTGATCTCTAGATGTGCTAGAACGGCTAGAGCAACTAGAAAAGCTAGAATGTCTAGAAAGAAAGGTCTTAGCAAAATGGAAAAAGAAACGATTTCGCTCGAAGTCAACGGGGTCGCCGTGAGCGTCCCGAAGGGCTCGAACCTCCTCGTCGCGGCGAAGGCCGCGAACGTCAAGATCCCGACGCTCTGCTACCACCCGGACCTCAAGCCGGGCGCAAGCTGTGGCATCTGCGTCGTGCGCCAGCTCGTGCCGAGCCGCACGGAGCCCGGCAAGTTCGTGCCGAGCCCGAAGCTGCTGCGCGCGTGCTGCACGGAGGCGATGCCGGGCATGAGGATCATCACGCACGACCCGGACATCGTGCAGGTGCGCCGCACGGTGCTTGAGCTCATCCTCGCGAACCACCCGTCGGACTGCCTGCAGTGCCCGCGCTCGGGCGTCTGCGAGCTCCAGGCGATCGCGGCCGACTTCGGCATCCGCGACATCCCGTTCCCGAAGGAGGTCGTCCACCACGACAACGACACCTCGACGCCGTCGCTCGTCCTCAACCCCGACAAGTGCATCAAGTGCGGTCGCTGCGCGGAAGTCTGCCAGGAGATGCAGAACGTCTGGGCGCTGGAGTTCATCGGGCGCGGCGAGAAGACGGTGATGGCCCCGGCGGCGGGCGTCTCGCTCATGGACTCGCCCTGCATCAAGTGCGGCCAGTGCTCCGCGCACTGCCCGGTCGGCGCGATCTACGAGAAGGACGAGACGAAGAAGGTCTGGGCGGCCCTGCAGGACCCGGAGAAGACCTGCCTCGTGCAGATCGCCCCGGCCGTGCGCGTCGCGCTTGGCGAGGCGTTCGGCAAGGAGCCGGGCGCGCTCACGACGGGCAAGATCTATGCGGCCCTGCGCCGTCTCGGCTTCGACAGGGTGTTCGACACGAACTTCTCCGCCGACGTCACGATCATGGAGGAGGGCACGGAGTTCGTCAAGCGCTTCACGACGGGCGGGAAGCTGCCGCTCATCACGAGCTGCTGCCCGGCCTGGACGGACTGGATGGAGAAGTACGCGCCGGACTTCACGGAGAACTTCTCGACCGCGAAGTCGCCGCAGCAGATGCTCTCCGCGCTCGCGAAGAGCTACTGGGCGGAGAAGAACGGCGTCGAGCCGAAGAAGGTTCACGTGACCTCGATCATGCCCTGCACGGCGAAGAAGTACGAGATCTCGCGCGACGAGCACATGAGCGCGACCGGCCAGCAGGACACGGATGTCGTGCTGACGACGCGCGAGCTCGCCCGCATGATCAAGTCGGCCGGCATCGACTTCGACACCCTCCCCGAGGAGAAGGCCGACGACCTGCTCGGCGCCTACACGGGCGCGGGCACGATCTTCGGCGTGACGGGCGGCGTCATGGAGGCGGCGCTCCGCACGGCCTACTGCCTGATCACCAAGGAGGCGCAGCCCCCGGCGATCGAGTTCCGCGACGTGCGCGGCATGGACGGCATCAAGACGGCGACGATTGACGTCAAGGGCACGAAGGTGAACATCGCCGTCGCGCACCAGATGGGCAATGTCGAGAAGGTGCTGGACCAGGTGCGCGACGACCTCAAGGCCGGCCGGAAGCCGCGCTACGACTTCATCGAGGTCATGGCGTGCCGTGGCGGCTGCATCGGCGGCGGCGGCCAGCCCTGCCTCGCGAACGACGAGATCCGCGCGAAGCGGACGGCCGGCCTCTACGCGGACGACGAGAAGTCGACGCTGCGGATGTCGCACCTCAACCCCGAGGTTCAGGCCCTCTACAAGGACTACCTCGGCGAGCCCGGCAGCGAAAAGGCGGAGAAGCTTCTCCACACGCACTACAAGAAGCTCGCCGTCTACCGGTTCGCGTAAGGCGTGAAACGAGATGACGCAAGCGGGGCGCGGCAGGTTCTCTGCCGCGCCCCGTCTGCTTTGAAGAACGGGCGGATGCGAACTTGATCCGCCCGAAACGCAGGAAATATGGTAAAATACGCTTCCAAAACCTTTAAGCACGAAAACAACCATGAGCATCTTCAAAGCATACGACATTCGCGGCGTCTACGGGCAGGACCTCGTTCAGGACGACTTCTACAAGATTGCGCGCGCCTACGCGCAGTTCTGCGGCTTCCCCGGGCACAACGCCAAGGTCGTCGTCGCGCGCGACTGCCGCACGTCGTCGGACGCGCTTTTCGCCGCGTTCGCCAAGGGCCTCGTCGACGAGGGCGTCGACGTCATCGACATCGGCCTCGCCTCGACGCCGATGAGCTATTTCGCCAACGCCTCGCTGAAGGCCGACGGCTCGGTGATGATCACCGCCTCGCACAACACGAAGGAGTGGAACGGCTGCAAGCTCTGCAAGGCGAACGCTGTGCCGATCTCCGGCGCGACGGGCATCAAGGACATCGAGCGGCTCGCCGCCGGCATTTCGGTCGACGACCCGGCGACGGGCGTCGGCGAGATCTCGAAGGTCGACGTCTCCGACGCCTACGCCGCGCACGTGAAGGCGTTCGCGCACCTGAAGCGCCCCCTGCACCTCGCGCTCGACTTCGCCAACGGCATGGGCATCGCCGAGTCCGTCGCGTTCAAGGACTCTCAGATTTCCTATGATGCGCTCTACGGCGAATTCGACGGCGACTTCCCGAACCACGACGCGAACCCGCTGCACCACGAGACGCTGAAGGACCTTCAGGCGCTCATCCGGGCGAATCCCGGCAAGTACGCCTTCGGCGTCGCGTACGACGGCGATGCCGACCGCGCGGGCTTCCTCGACGAGACGGGCGAGATCATCCCGATGGACTTCATCACGGCCCTCATCTCGCAGGACCTGCTTGCGACGAACCCCGGCGCCGTCTGCTTCTACGACCTCCGCTCGTCGAAGGTCTGCGAGGAGGTCATCCGCGCGGCGGGCGGCAAGCCGATGATGAGCCGCGTCGGCCACTCCTTCATCAAGGAGCAGATGCGCGCGAACGACGCGATCTTCGCGGGCGAGCTTTCGGGCCACTACTACTTCAAGGCGAACTCGACGGCCGAGTCGAGCGCGATGGCGACGTATGCGCTCGCGAACATCGTCTCGGCGAGCGACAAGCCGCTCTCGGAGCTGATCCGCCCGCTCCGCAAGTACGCGCAGTCCGGCGAGATCAACACGAAGACGGTGACGCCGCCGGCGGAGATTCTCGCGAAGGTCAAGGCGACGTACGCCGCCAAGGCGAAGGTCTTTGAGCTGGACGGCGTGTCGGTCGACGCCTGGGAGACGGAGGGCTACTGGGCGAACGTGCGCATGTCCAACACCGAGCCGCTCGTTCGCCTCAACCTCGAAGGCAAGACGCAGGCGATCATGGAGGCGAAGCGTGACGAGTATCTCGCTCTCATCCGCGCGTAAGGCCGCGCTCGCATGCGTCCTCGCTGCCGTCGCCGGCTGCGGGCCGAAGGACGGCCTGAAGGAACTTGCGGAGGGGCGCGAAGCCTACGGGGTGCACAACCTCGACAAGGCCGCGAAGCTCTTCGAGAAGAGCCTTGCGCGCGCGCCGGATCGCGTGGACGCGATCCTCTATCTTGCGCGGACGAAGCTCGACCTCGGCGAGCTCGCGGCGGCGAAGAGCCTCGTCGCGCGCGCGGCGCAGCTGTCGGACGACGTGGACGTGAAGATGTTCGCCGCGCAGGTCGCGTGGCACGCGAAGGACTACGAGTCGGCCGCGCAGGGCTTTCAGGCCCTCGCGAACGACGCGCACCTGTCGCCGGAACTGCGCGCGCAGGCGTGGGCGGGGCTCGGCATCGTCGAGATGGCGTGCGAGAACAGCCACCTTGCGCGGCTTGCCTTTCTGCGCGCGTTGCGGCTGAACTTCAAGGACGCGGCGGCCCGCTACCACCTGGGGCTTCTCTACCGCGACGCCTTCAGCTACTACGAGGCGGCGCTGGAGCAGTTTCAGGTCTTCGTGCGGCTGGAGGCGGACGCGACGCCGCGCGTGCAGAAGGTTCAGCGGTCGTTCATCCCGGAGCTTCAGAAGAAGATCGCCTCCGAGGCCGCGAGCCGTCCGGGCGCCGCGACGCGCGACAGCGCGGCGTCGGCCGCCGCGATTGCGCGCGCCGTGGCCGCCGAGAAGAGGGGCAGGAACGACACCGCCCGCAAGGAGTACGAGGCGGCGCTGAAGGCCGATCCGCTCTCCGCCCCGGCGGCTCTGGGGCTCGCGAAGTGCTGGCAGAAGACGGCTCCGTCGAAGAGACGGGGCGGCGAGGCGAATCCGCAGGGCCGGGCGATGGACGCCTATCAGCTCGCGTGCGCGCTGCAGCCGAGCAAGGTCTCGACGTTCCTGACGGCGGGCGCGCTCGCCGCGAAGCTGGGGCAGCACGCCCGCGCGGCCGAGATCTACTCGCGCGCGGTCGCGGCGAGCCCGACCTCGTTCGACGCGCTCGACGGCCTCATCCGCGCCCTGCGCAAGCAGGGCAAGCCGAAGATCGCCCAGGCGTACCAGCTTTACCGCGAGTCCATCCCCGCCAAGCGGCGGTAGACCCGCTTCATTCACGTTCACAGACATCAATTAATCACGTCAACCGACACAAAAAGGAAAAAACAACATGGGAGCGCTCATTTTCTTCGGCCTTGTGGCCCTCATCATTCTCGTCGCCATCCTGAAGACGGCCATCGTCGTCCCGCAGAAGACGGCGTTCATCGTCGAACGCCTCGGCAAGTACAGTTGCACGCTCGACGCCGGCTTCCACATCCTCATTCCGTTCATCGATCGCATCGCCTACCGGCACACGCTGAAGGAGCAGGCGATTGATGTGCCGCCGCAGGAGTGCATCACGAAGGACAACATCGCCGTCTCGGTGGACGGCATCCTCTACGTGCAGGTGATGGATCCGGTGAAGGCCTCCTACGGCATCGGCAACTACCTCTTCGCGACGACGCAGCTCGCGCAGACGACGATGCGCTCCGAGATGGGCAAGCTCGACCTCGACCGCAGCTTCGAGGAGCGCACGTCCATCAACGCGGCGATCGTCTCGGCCGTCGACAAGGCGAGCGACCCGTGGGGCATCAAGGTCACGCGCTACGAGATCAAGAACATCACGCCGCCGCAGACGATCCGCGACGCGATGGAGAAGCAGATGCGCGCCGAGCGCGAGAAGCGCGCGATGATCGCCGAGTCGGAGGGCGAGCGCCAGTCGAAGATCAACCGCGCCGAGGGCGAGCGGGCGCAGGCGATCGCGCTGTCGGAGGGCGAGCGCGCCCGCCGCATCAACGAGGCGGAGGGCAAGGCGCAGGAGATCCTGCTCGTCGCGGAGGCGCAGGCGACGGGCATCCGCAAGGTGGCCGAGGCCATCGGCGGGAAGGGCGGGCTGGAGTCCGTCAACATGCAGCTCGCCCAGCAGTATTTGACGCAGTTCGGCAACCTCGCGAAGGCGAACAACACGATGATCATCCCGTCCAACCTCGCGGACGTCGCGGGCGTCCTCAAGGCCTGCACGAGCGTCGTGAAGAAGATCGAGGGCTGAAGCGGAGGCTGCGGCTTCGCACGTGGGGCGTGGTTCGGCGTTGCCGGGCCGCGCCCCTGTCGTTTTCGCCATGACGCCAGCCGTTCGGACGGTTTCGCATTTTGTATCAAAAATTGCTTCGGTTCGTTGCGCCTTTGAACGTGCGAATCGGCTATAATACTTACTTTCTTGAATTGTCCAATTCCTGGAGCACAAGCCATGAAAACGAAACAGATTACACGCACCAGAGGAACTGTCAGGAGCCTTGGCGGCGCCTTGCTTCTGGGCCTCGGATTGTCCGCACACGCCGCCGTCACGGTCGATGCGGAGAACTTCGTCGTCCGCCAGCTGTGGCCGTGGTCGGAGAAGATCGTCGCGGAATTCGTGACGACAGGTTCGGTCACGGCGCCCGGCGCGACGGCGACACTGAAAGCCTACGACGACGACACCTACCTCTGCGACATTCCGCATGACGCGACGACGGGCGACACGGTGATCCGCACGACGGGCCTTAAGCGCATCACGATCGATCCCACGAGAATCCCTGCGCTCGCCACACGCAAACGCATCGAAAACTTCCGGCTTGCGGTGAGCTACACGGACGGCACGCTCGACTTCGCTTCGGCAGGCGTCCTCTATGTCGTTTTCGACCTGAAAAAGACGGCGGGCGACGCGGGCTTCGTGACGGCGCTGACGGAGAGCGACCTCACGGGCGGCTCGACGGCGCGGGAAGGCATCGGCCCCTACGGCGCGTGGAAGCGGCGGTACTGGCGTGCGGGCGCGGACACGGTTGCGTGGCTCGACGTCACGAACGACGTCTACAAGACGACGAAGCTCGTCTTTCGCCACATCCCCGCGCAGACGTTTACGATGGGTTCGCCCGCGACGGAGCCGGGACATCTCCCGAACGCGAACTACAACGACTACAACGTCAGCGGCAGCACGGCATGTCAGGTGAAGACGTTTGGCCTTGAAGACGTCCACGCGGTCACGCTGTCGGGCTACTACCTCGGCGTCTTCGAGCTGACGCAGAAGCAGTGGGAACTCTGCGGCAATGCGGCGCGCGCAAACGTCTGGGGCACGACAGGCGAGGCCGTTCCGGCCAACAAAATCAGCGCAACCGAGATTCGCGGATCGAATACGCCGACGGACGCGGTGGGGGCCGACAGCTTCATGGGCAAGCTCGCGGCACTTGTCGGCGACGGCTGGTCGTTCGACCTGCCGACGGAGGCGCAGTGGGAGGCCGCGTGCCGCGCGGGGACGGCGACGGGCCTCTACGACGGCACGGAACTGCCGACGGATCTCGCCTACTACACGAAGGGGTCGGCTACGAGCATGAAGGAGGCGAACATCACCTACGAGCCGCTGTCCGCGCTGGCGGTCTACGGCAAGGATGTCGCCGTGCAGACGGTCGGCACGAAGCTGCCGAACAACTACGGGCTTTACGACATGCTCGGCAACGCGGGCGAGATTTGCCGTGACCGCATCGAGACGAACAAGGGCCTGGGCGCGGCGGCGGCGACGGACCCGCTGACGGCGAAGGGTGGCGTCTGCCTGCGCGGAGGCACATGCGACAACTACGTCACCTACAACTATGGCCTCGCGCCGCTGCGCGCGGCGGCGCGCGCGGTCATCACGAAGGATGCGGATGTCGCGGCGCGGCAGTTCGGCTTCCGCGTCCTGATGACGCCCGTGACGAAATGACCGCGCGAAGAGAACTTGAACGAACGAGAGAAAGGAAGTTGAAAATGAAGAACACGTTGAAAACCTGTGCCGCAGTCTGTGGCCTGTTCGTCTCGGCTATGGTCGCGTCGGCCGCGCCAGTCGTCGAAACGGCAGATTTCGCGCTCCGCCAGCTGTGGCCGTGGTCGGGGCAGATCGTGGCCGAGTTCACGGTTTCGGGCTCGGTGACGGCGCCCGGCGCGACGGCGACGCTCGCGGCTTACGACGGCGAGACGTTTCTCTGCGACATTCCGCTGTCGGCGGCAACGGGCGACACGGTGATTTCGTCCGTCGGACGCAAGCGCATCAAGATCGATCCGACGAAAGTCCCCGGCCTCGCCGGACGCGGCACGCTGAAGGACTTTCGCCTTGGCATTGCGTACGTGGACGCGACGCTCGACTACAATTCGGCGTGCGTCCTCTATGTCGTTTTCGACCTGACGAAGACGGCGGGCGCGGAAGGCTTTGAGACCGTCCTCACGGAGTCGGACCTCACGGGCGGCTCGACGGCGCGCGAGGGCGTCGGGCCTTACGGCGCGTGGAAGCGGCAATGCTGGGATTCGGGTGTCGACACGGTCGCGTGGCTCGGCGTTGCGGAAGACGAGACGTGCAAGACGACGAAGCTCGTCTTCCGCCACATCCCCGCGCAGACGTTCGCGATGGGCTCTCCGGCGACAGAGCCGGGACGGCTCCCGAACGAAGGCTACAACGGTTACGCAAACCAGAAGACCTCCTATGGCCTCGAAGATGCGCACGCGGTCACGCTGTCAGGCTACTACCTCGGCGTCTTCGAGCTGACGCAGAAGCAGTGGGAACTCTGCGGCGATGCGAATCGTGCGAAAGGCTGGGGCACGAAGGGTGATGCCGTTCCGGCCAACACGATTACGGTCGCGGAGATTCGCGGATCGAATACGCCGACGGACGCGGTGGGGGCCGACAGCTTCATGGGCAAGCTCGCGGCGCTTGTCGGCGACGGCTGGTCGTTCGACCTGCCGACGGAGGCGCAGTGGGAGGCCGCGTGCCGCGCGGGGACGGCGACGGGGCTCTACGACGGCACAGACCTGCCGGCGGATATTGCCTACTACACGCTGGGCGACCGCTCAGACATGAGGGAGATCGTCTACGAGCCGCTGGCAAACCTCGCAATCTTCTTCAACGGACAGAAGAACGTCCCCGTCACGACGGTCGGCACGAAGTTGCCGAACAACTACGGGCTTTACGACATGCTCGGCAACGCGGGCGAGATCTGCCGCGACCGCATCGAGGCGAACAAGGGCCTGGGCGCGGCGGCGGCGACGGACCCGCTGACGGCGAAGGGCGGCGTCTGCCTGCGCGGCGGGGCGAGCGACAACTGGAACACCTACAACTACGGCCTCGCGCCGCTGCGCGCGGCGGCGCGCGCGGTCATCGCGAAGGATGCGGATGTCGCGGCGCGGCAGTTCGGCTTCCGCGTCCAAATGACGGCGCCGGCGGTCGCCGAAGCGCCGGCTTCGGACGTTCCGGCGGTGGTGGCGTCGGCGTCGTGCCGTGTCGATACGGGCGCTTGCACGACGCTCCTCGGGCGGACGCTCGGCGGCGGCGCGGTCACGCTCGCCTGGGAATTGCCGGATGACGCGGCGACGGCGCGCCTGACGCTGGCGTCCGCCCGCACGTCGCAGGAATTGACGTTCGCAGCGGGCGTGACGTCGTATGTCTGGACGGTGTCCGCGCCCACGGACGAGACGAACGAGCGAGCCTATACGCTGACGCTCGCGTTCGAGAAGGACGGCGCGCCGCTCGCCGGGACTGAACTTGTCGCGACTGGCATCGGCGTCGTGCGCGGCGTGGGGGCAAGCGGCACGACGCACGTCTACGCCAACGGCGCGGCGAATCGACGGTGGATGCGGATTCATGGTGCCGAGCACGCGACCGTGCCGCTGTTGCGCGAGGACATCACCTCCCTGACTGTGGACGGCGCGGCGCAGGCGATTGCCGTTCCCGGCTGGTACGATCTGGCCGTTTCCTACGGCATGTCGCGTACGCTCTCGCTCGTCACGCCGACGGACACGACCGACGTCACGCTGACGGCGCGTCCGGCCGGAACGCTGCTGCTCATCCGCTGAACGGGGGACGGATGATGAAAAAGCTGCTGATTGGCTTGCTGGTCGGGTGCATCGTCGGAATCGCCGGCGCGGTTGATTTCGCGTCCGAGGAGATTCTCTACGTCGTCTTCGACTTGACGAAGGCGCGCGGCGAGGCCGGGTCCGTGACGCCGCTGACGGAACGCGACCTCACGGGCGGCTCGACGGCGCGCGAGGGCGTCGGCCCCTACGGCGCGTGGAAGCGGCGGTACTGGGACGCGGGCGCGGACACGGTTGCGTGGCTCGGCGTGAACGCCGACGAATACAAGACGACCAAGCTCGTGCTGCGCCACATCCCCGCGCAGACGTTCACGATGGGTTCGCCCGCGACCGAGCCGGGACGCCTCCCGGACGAGCGGTTCAACGCTTCTGCCGCCCAGATCAAGACCTACGGCTACGAAGACCCGCATGTCGTCACGTTGACGGACTTCTACCTCGGCGTCTTCGAGCTGACGCAGAAACAGTGGGAGCTCTGCGGCGATGCGGCGCGCGCGAACGCCTGGGGCACGGAGGGCGACCGATTGCCGGCCAACAGGATCACGGTTGCGGAGATTCGCGGCACGGTCGAGGCGACGAACGCCGTCACGACGACGAGCTTCATGGGACGGCTCGCGTCCAAGGTGGGCGACGGCTGGTCGTTCGACCTGCCGACGGAGGCGCAGTGGGAGGCCGCGTGCCGTGCGGGGACGGCGACGGGGCTTTACGACGGCACGGAACTGCCGGCGGAGTTGACCTACTACACGCTGGACGGTCGCGCGAAGATGAAGGAGATCACCTACGAGCCGCTGGCGGCGCTCGCGGTCTTCTTCAACGGCGGCGACCGTGCCGTGACGACGGTCGGCACGAAGCTGCCGAACAACTACGGCCTCTACGACATGCTCGGCAACGCGGGCGAGATTTGCCGCGACCGCATCGCCGCGAACGACGGCTACGGCGTGAAGCCCCTTGTCGATCCGCTGTCCGTCGCGGGCGCGACCTGCCTGCGCGGCGGGTCGAGCGACAACTGGCACACCTACAACTACGGCCTCGCGCCGTTTCGCGCGGCGGCGCGGGCGGTCGTTGCGAAGGATGCGGACGCCGCCCAGCGGCAGTTCGGCTTCCGCATCGCCGCCCGGGGCGTGGCGCGCGCGCTCGGCACGGAGACGACGGCGGCGCGCTATGCCGTCGGGACCGAGCCGGGGTCGGTCATGCTCTCGATTTTCGCGGGGCCCGACACGCGCGGCTTCGCGTGGCACACGTCGGCGGACGTCACGCAGGGCGCGGTCGTGCTGCTCGAAGGCGACTGCGGCGCGGCGGACGCGGCGCGGTTCGCGTCCGAGGGGCGCGTCATCCCGGCGAAGACGACCCGCGCCGACGATCCGGCCCTGAACCGCCACACCGCCGTCGCGGACGGCCTCAAGGCGGGCGGCGTCTACTCCTACCGGCTCGGCTGCGAGGGACACTGGGCCTACGGACGCTTCACGGTCGGCACGCCCGACGACGGCGTGACGATCGTCAACCTGAACGACGCGCAGACGAAGGACGCGCGCAAGTTCCCGATGTGGGAGAATTCCTGCCGCGCAGCGGCCGCCGTCGCGGGCGGTGCGGACGCGATCGACTTCATCCTTGAAGGCGGTGACTTCTACGACAGCAACCTCTACAACGCCGGGCCGAACACGGCGACCGCGAAGCTGCGCTACCTGCAGTGGGGTATGGCCGCCGACTGCGCGGCGCCGCATTTCCCCGGTGTGCCGTGGGTGCACGCGAGCGGCAACCACGACTACTTCACCTACAAGGCCGACAGCAACGTCGTCGCGGAGAACTTCGCCGTCACGAACGGCGGCTACGTCGGCTGCCATTCCTTCGACTTCGGCGCGGTTCACGTCGCGACGCTGCCGTGGGTCGACTACGCCTGGCGCGAAGACCGGCATGGGCGCGTCCTCGACTGGCTGCGCGACGACCTCGCGGCGACGCGGGCGCGCGGCACGGCGCAGTGGACGGTCGTCATGACGCATGCGGGGCCCTATACGACCGGCGACAACATGCGCGGCAAGGACGGCGCCGAGAGCGTCTGCGCCTCGAACCTCGTGCGGCGGCTCGGCGCGATCTGCGCGGCGGGCGAGGTCGATCTCGTCCTGCAGGCCCATGACCACACCTACTCGAAGACGCGTCCGTACCGCTGGGACGGGCCGGGCTTCACCTTCACGGACGACGACGCGGCGGCGGTCGTGACCGCGCCGACGACGCGCAAGATCGAAGGGGTGGTCTGCGACGTGAACCCGCGCGGCACCTACTACGTGAGCGCGGGCTGCGCCGGGCACCGTGTCGGCGAACTCAAGGATTTCGCGGCGGCCGACGGCGCGAAGTCGTATCGGCGTCGGCATTTGAAGGTCGCGACGGGTGCGGTCAACGTCGATTCGCGCCTCGCGCGGGCGGGCGACGACGCCTCGGACGACACGGGCCGGTCGATGTTTGGCGTCCTCCGCATCGACGGCAGCCGTCTCGTCTATTCCTTCTACACCGTCGAGCGCGACGGCTCGGCGAACCTCTACGACGCCTTTGGCATCGTGAAGGAGTAGGGCGCGGCGAGAACCGCCGCGTTGACGGCGAGCTGAACCGGGAACGTCGCGAACAGCGCGGCGGCTGGGAGGTGTCCGGCGCAGACGGCGGCGACGAGGGGCATCCAGACGAGGACCGAGGCGACGACCTGCGCGACGAAGATGCGCCGCGTGTTGCCCGTGCCGCGCAGGAAGCCGGTCTGCACGCTCTGCGCCGCACGGAAGACGCCCGCGACGGCGAGCATCGCCAAAAAGACCCGCCCCTGCGCCGCGAACGCCGTGTGCGCCGATGTCTCGTCGCCTCGGACGAACGGGGCAAGCGCGGTTCCGGGAACGGCGAGGACGAACCCGAAGAAGGCGGCGAACAGGAGGGCGTCGAGCGCGAGGCCCGCGCGGCGGACGCGCCGCGCCTCATCCGCGTCACCTTTGCCGAGGGCCTGTCCCGTGCGGATCATGATGGCCGTCTCGGTCGCCGCGAGCAGCGTGTAGAAGAAGTTGTTGACCGCGAAGCAGGCGTTGCCGACGGCGAGCGCGGCGGCGTCCAGCCGGCCGAGCGCGAGGACGAACGCGGTGAAGGTCGTGCTGCCGACGAGCGACGAGAGACCGACGGGCAGTCCCATGCGCAGAAGTTGGCTGGCTTGTTCGCGGCGAAAACGGAGGCATCCGGCGGCAGCACGTCCGTGTGTCTGGAAGTCGCGGCAAAGCAGGGCGGCCAGCACGCCGCAGGTCGTCGCCTGCGCAAGCACAGCCGCCGCGCCCGCCCCGGCGACGCCCCAGCCGAGGCCGAAGATGAGCAGTGGGTCGGCGAGCAGGTTGACGCCGCAGCCGACGAGCGCCGCCGTCGCGACACGTCCCGTCTGGCCGTGACCGACGAACCACGCGCCAAGCGCGGCGGCGAGCGTCGCCAGCGCGCCGCCCGCGAGGTTGAACAGGTAGTAGGTCTGCTCGTGCGCGCGAATCGCCTCGGCGTGCCCGGCGGCGGCAATCAGGGTGAGCCCGACGGGCGCGGCGACGAGAAAGACGGGGGCGGCGAAGAGCGTCAGCCAGAGGCCCTGCGCAAAGGCGGTTTCCGCGCGAGACGATTCGCCGGTCGCGTCCGTGACGCGCGAGACGAGCGCGGCCGAGTAGCCGACGGTGCCGACGAGGACGCCGGTAAAGACGCGCGCGAGCATACCGCCGGGCAGCGTGGCCGCGAGCGCGTCCGCCGACCAGTGGCCGAGAAAGGCGCGGTCGGCGATTTCGCCCACCGCGATCACGAGCGTGCTGGCGGCGACGGGCAGGGCGAGGCGCGCGAGGTCGGCGAGACGGCTCATGGCTTCGGATGCGCGTGGCGGCGTCGCCATTCGCCGGGCGTCAAGCCGAACGTCTTGAGGAAGTGCAGGCGCAGGAGGCGCGCCGAGCTCCAACCCGCGAGGTTCGCGAGCGCGTCCAGCGCCAGGCTGTCGTTCTGGAGCAGGGTCTTCGCCAGTTCCGTGCGCGTTTCGAGAATCGCCTCCTGGATCGTCTGGCCCGTCGCCCGCTTGAACCGGATCTGCGCCATGCGCGGCGTGCAGGGGAAGAGCGCGGCGACTTCGGCAGCGGCGAGTCCGCGCGGCGTTTCGCGGCTGATGAATTCGAGGGCCTTGTAGACCCGTGCGTCCGTGAGGGCTTCGCGCCGCGTCGAGGTGCGCCGGACGAGCGGGCCGGGGCCGATGCGGTAGTCGGTCGGCGGCGCGCGGCGGCTCTTGTCCGCGAAGACCTCCGCGAGCCGCAGGCAGGCGAGCATGCCCGCGCGCTCGAATTCGGGGTGGACGCTCGTGAGCGTCGGGACTGTGTTGAGGCAGATCTCCTCGTCGTCGTCCACCGAGCAGACGGCGAGTTCGCCGGGCACGGCGATGCCGGAGGCGTGCGCGGCGGCGAGCACTTCGGCGCCGATCGGGTCATGCGCCGCGAACAGCGCGCAGGGCTTGGGCAGGTCGGCGAGGAACTGCCGCAGGTGCCGCTGGAAGGCGAGGCTGTTCGCGCGGTCTTCCGCCGACGGACGGAACGTCATGCAGTCCAGTCCGTGGAGGGCGAGGATGCGGCGGAACTCGCGTTCCCGCGCGTCGCTCCAGGGTTCGCCGCCGATGCGCGCGCCGACGAAGGCGTGGTGCGGGTAGCCGAGCGACAGGAGCTCCTTGGCGACGACCTCGGCCGTCGCGGCGTTGTCGTGCGTGATGAAGGAGACATTGCCCGTGAAGCCCTTGGGCCGCTCGGACATGATGACGACCGCCGCGCGCCCGTAGTCTGCCGCGTCGAACGGCAGGGCCGTGATGACGCCGTCCGGATCCCAGAAGGCCATGATCTCCCTCATGGATTCCCCGGCGCTCGGACGCGGCAGGACGGACAGGCTCCAGCCCCGGCGCTTGACGGCGCGCGCCAGCCCCGCGATCATGCGGGAGTTGGCGGCGCCGTGCGTGCCCCTGAACCAGATGATGGTCTTCATGCCGCATAGTTTATCATATTTGGGCCTCGCGCGTCGGAGCGGTAAGCGGCTCGCATTCGTGGCAGTCCCGAAAGAAATCATCATTTCGCATTTTGTTCTTTCGCCGGTTTCGCGTGATGCCCCACGTGCCGCGCGCGATATGGTAAAATGTCCGCATGAAAACTCTCCTTCTCTCCCTTGTCGTTTCCCTCTGCGCGTCTGCGAGCCTTGTGCGGGCGGAAGCGGCGCATCGCACCGCCGCGTTCCATGCCGACTGGTCAACGGCCGGGTGCTGGGTGAGCGCGGCGGACAAGGCGCGGCCCGAAAAGCCGACGGCCGTCTACGTGCGCACGGTCTCGAACGGCGTCTGCACGGTGCGGGTCGAGGCGCTGACGAACGCCGTCGTCAAGATCCGCGTGCCGCTCGGCGACCGCGCGGCCTACGCGGGCAAGCACATGACCTACCGGCTTACGACGTCGGCGGACGGCGTGTCCGAGGGTTCCGGCATCTTGGAAGGGCAAATTGACCGCGCGGACGAAGGCAAGTCGAAGAAGCACTTCTGGAAGCCCGCGACCTTTCCGCTTGGCGCCGAGCCGACCGTCTGGCAGCACACGCGCGCGCTGGACGCGCGGCTCACGGATCTCACGTTCACCTACGTCCTGCGCGAGCCCGGCATCTACCGTCTGCATGACCTCGCGCTCTTCGAGGCGCCAGACCCGATGGCCGCCTACGAGCCGGGACGCAACTACCTCGCGAACGGCGGCGCGGAACGCGGCTTCTACGCGACGAGCGCGGTCGGCGAGCAGTCGCTGCGGTTCGGGACGCGCGGCGGCGTCATCGAGCAGATGAAGGGCCGTGTCGCGACGGGGCTTCTGAAGCCCGCGCGCGACGACCGGGTCTTCCGGTCGGGACGGCATTCCTTCCGTCTGCACCGCGCGAAAGGCGAGGAGGGCGAGTTTTACTTCAATCCCGTGCCGTGGGTGCAGGGACGTCCCGCTGTCTTCTCGTTCTGGGCGAAGGCGGCGCGTCGCGCGTGGGTCTCGGCGGGCTGGCTGATCCAGTCCGGCGTGCTCTACGACCGGCGCGTCGCCGTCGAGACGAACTGGACGAAGGTCGTCGTCGCCGTGCCGTCTTGGGGTCAGCGCACGGGCGGCATCGGCGGCTATGGCGACGTGCTGGCGCAGAAGGGCGTGCCGGTCGCCGTGCCGCGCATCGCCGTGCCGGACGACGTGACGGTCTGGATGGACGACGCCTTCGCGACCGTCGGACGCCAGGACGGCGAGGCGTCGCCGGCGGCATTCGCGTCGTCGGCGCGGCTCATGGGGAACGACCGGGGCATCTACCGGCCCGGCGAGAAGGTCACGGCCGAATTTCGGCTCGTCAACCTGTCCGAGAAGCCCTGCACGTACCGCGTCACGCGCAAGCTTCTCGCGTGGGACGGGCACGAGGCGACGGACGCGCGGCGCACGGCGACCGTCACACTCCAGCCGGGCGAGGAGAAGGCCGTGACGGGCGGCCTCGTGCCGCCGTCTGCGTGGCGAGGGCCGATGAACGCGGTCTGGGAGACGCGGGCGGCGACCGGCGACGGTGCGCCGGAAGTCTCGTGCGTCACGTTCGGCGTCCAGCCGCCCTGCACGCGGCTCGCGCGGCGGCTCTCGGTGAACGTGATGTTCGGCTCGCCTGAGCAGACGCTCGGCTTCCTCAAGGAGTTCGGCATCGGCACGACGCGGCTCTGGGCGAACGGACGCGGCTGGCATCTCGACGCGGGCTACGCCTACTCGAAGCTCTTCCGCGACAACGGCCTCCGCAACCTGCTGGTGCTCGGCACGCCCGCGACCGTGGACGGCCGGCCGTTGCGCGGCGAGACGCTTGTGCCGAAAGACCCGATGCCGTGGTTTGACGCGATGCTGCGGCTTGCTGATGCGCATCGCGGCGAGATCGACATCTACGAGTTCCTGAACGAGTTCAACATCTGGGGCGGGCGGATGAAGAACCCCGATCCCGCGCGATTCGACGACCCGACTGTCGAGACCTACGTCGCGCTCGTCTCGAAGTTCCGTCCGCTCTTGAAGGCTCGCCATCCCGACGTCCGCCTTGCGGGACCGTGCACGTGTTCGACGGATCTCGCGTTCATCCAGCGGTTCCTCGACGCGGGCGGCGGCGCGCATGTCGATCTGATTACCGAGCACGCCTACAACGCGAACCCGGACTGTCCCGACTACGGGCGGACGCTTGAACGGGGGCTGAAGGCCGCGCGCGCGGCGGGCGTCGCGGGGTGGGCGCAGACGGAGGCCGGCGCGTGCAGTCCGAACCATCCGCTGCCCGGCCCGGTCGACCGATTCGCGCTCAATCAGGCGCACGTCGACCTGCGGAACATGATCATCGCGTGGGCGAAGGGGCTCGACCACTATTCGCATTTCATGCTCGCGACGGGGCGGTCCGGCGTCGACTGGAACCTGACGGCGCTCGGCAACGGCGACAACGGCTTCGAGGATCTGCCGAAGCCCGCGCTCTACGCCTTCCGCGCGTGCGCCGACCTGCTGGGCGAGGCGCCGTGCGTGGCCGAGCCGGATCTCGGCACGGGCGTGAAGGGCTACGTCTTCGACGGCGGCGAGACGCGCGTGGCAGCAATCTGGCAGTGGAACGGCGCGCCGCGCACGCTGCGTCCCGCCGGTGCACTCGCCTCGGCGCGCTGGCACGACATGATGGGCGGTGTGCGCGCGGCGTCGGACGGCATCCGGCTTTCGCTCTTCCCGGTCTACTGCATGTCGCGCCTGCCGGCGTCGGAGCTTGCGCGGGCGCTGCGTGCGTCGCCGTGCGAAGCGTCGGCGGCCTCGTCGGCACTGGAAGGGCAGGACGCGAGCGACCCGAACCTGAACCTGCTCGGCCCCTGAACGCCCCAGCCCTATCCCTTCACTGCGCGACAGTCGGTCGCAATCTGGCCCGTCGGCTCCTCCGGGCCACGGGCGGCTTACGCCGCCGCAGCAACAAGATTGCTTTCGCTGAACACGGAGATGGAGGAGTGGCGGAGACACGGAGGCCTTCCCGTGCCGGGCGCCCAAGTCGCCCGACCGGAAGCGGGAGCACCGTTGCCCCGAAGCGCGCCGCACGTCGGCCAGCGACAGAACGTGCGCGGCGGGCATGGTGCAACGGGCCAATGATGCGGGCGACTGTCGCGCAGAATGTCAGCATTGTGTATGCGCATATGTCGCGGTTGATGTGCAGACGGGGGATTTGCTATAATTCCCCCTTACCTGATGCACGAAAGAGGTTCAGCAGAATTGGAAACGGATTTGAGATCAGATGCGCCGAAAACCCTGGAAGCGGTGCGCGCCGAAATCGACGCGATCGACCGCGAGCTCGTGCCGCTCGTCATCCGCCGCCTGCGGGCCGTCCGCGACATCGCCGAGGCGAAGCGCGCGACGGGCCGCGCGGTCTATGACCCCGTGCGCGAGGAGGCGATCCTCGAGGCGGCGGGCGAGGCGGCGGGCGACGACTTCTCGGACGAGGTGAAGACGGTCTTCCGTACGCTCTTCGACGTCGCGAAGTCGCGCCAGCGCGCGCAGCTCGCGAACACGGCGAAGGCCGGTGATCTCACGCTCGCGATCGTCGGGATGGGCCTCATCGGCGGCTCGTTCTACAAGGCCGCGCGGCGGGCCGGGTACGAGACGGTCACGCTGCACCACGGCGAAAGCGAAGGACTCTCAAAGGCGGATGTCGTGCTCGTCTGCCTGCCGCCCGAGGTCATCGTGCCGTGGATCCGCGAACACGCCGCCCAGTTCAGGCGCGGCGCGACGGTCATCGACATCTGCGGCGTGAAGACGGAGATCTGCCGCGCGCTCGCGCAGCTGCCCAAGGACGGCTGGCGGTTCGTCGGCGGGCATCCGATGGCGGGCAAGGAGGTGCCGGGGTTCGCGAACTCGACCGCCGACCTCTTCCTCGGCAAGTCGATGGTGCTGTGTCCGCCGGAGCCGAACGCGGACGTGTCCGCGTTGGAGCGGCTGTTCCTGTCGCTCGGCTTTGCGCAGGTCGTCGTCACGACGCCCGCGAAGCACGACGAGATGATCGCCTTCACGAGCCAGCTCGGCCACGTCATCGCCTCGGCCTACGCACAGGATCCGCGCGTCGCGGAATCCGTCGGCTTCTCGGCGGGCAGCTTCGCGAACATGTCGCGCATCGCGACGATCGACCCGGAGACGTGGGCGGCGCTCTATCTCGCCGACCGCGACGCGCTGCTGACGGTGCTGGACGGCTTCATGGGACGCCTTGGCGCGTTTCGCCATGCGCTGGACGCGCGGGACGCGGCGGCGCTGAAGGCGTTCATCGCCGCCGGTGCGGCGGCCAAGCGCGAGGAGCTGGCGCGGGCGCGTCGCCGCCTCGTCAAATCTGCGTAGGCCGAAAGAAAGAATCGAGCCCATGACTGCGACCAAATCCCTGACAGCGGCCGCCGCGCGTCCGTGCGTGCTGGTCTTGCGGATGACGTTTGACGATTCGTCCGAACGTCTTCTGCGGGGCATCAACCGCTATGCCGCTTCGGCGGGCTGGGACGTGCGCCGCATTGACTATCGCGGCCGGCTGGACGGGCTCGCCGACCTGTGGCGTCCGGTCGGGATCTTGGCGGATGCGGGCCTTACGGTCGAGGCGCTGTCCGCCGTGCCCGGGCTCGGCGGGCTCCCGCTCGTGTTCTGCGACCTCTCGCCGGACGCGGTTCGTCCGGGCCCTGCCTCGTTCGCCTGCGTGGCGAGTGATGCGGAAGCCGTGGCGGGTGCGGCGTTCGACGAGCTCGCGCGGCAGCGGCTCGTCCATTTCGGCTATGTGCCGTTCGCCGTCCGTCCGTGCTGTGCGTGGAGCGCGGAACGCGGTATCGCGTTTGCGCGGCGGGCCCATGCCCATGGGGCGACGTTCAGCCGTTTCGACACCCCGGCGACGACGGCGGCGCGGCGGATTCGCGACCTGCGGACGTGGCTGGCCGCCCTGCCGAAGCCTTGCGGCGTCTTCGCCGCGAACGACGTGGAGGCCGAGCGCGTCCGCGATGTCTGCGCGGCGGAAGGGCTCGACATTCCCGGCGAGATTGCGCTGATCGGCGTCGACAACCGACGGGACATCTGCGAAAGCGGAACGCCGACGCTGACGAGCGTCGAGCAGGACTTCGAGCGCTGCGGCTACCTGTCCGCGCAGACCTTGGGGCGGCTGGTCGCCGGCGAGATTCCGACCGGGACGGCCGCGACCTTCGGCATCACGCGCGTCGTGCGCCGCGCCTCGACGCGGCGTCTGGCCGTTTGCGACCGGCATGTCATGCGGGCGCTGGAGTTCATCCGTCGGCATGCGGCCGACCGCATCACGTCGGCGGACGTCATCGCGGTCATGGACTGTCGGCGCTCCTACGGCTACCAGCGTTTCCGCGCGTGTCTGGGCCATACGATTCTGGACGAGATTCGCAGTCGGCGCATCGAGCGGGTGAAGGAGCTGCTTCGGCGCGGCGACCATGACCTTGCGTCCCTGCACGACTACTGCGGCTTCTCGTCCATGACCGACCTGCGCCGCGTGTTCAAGGCGGCAACGGGTCTCACGCCCGCGCAGTGGCGCGAGACCGTGAGCAGGGAAGCCCGCGGCGCTGAACGCGGAGGCAGCGGAGACGGGGAGGCACGGAGACCTGCGTTGCCGAAAGATGGAATTGTCCAGTCTTCAGATTTTGCGAATCCCTTATGAACTCCGCGTCTCCGCCACTCCGTCATCTCTGTGTTCAGCGAAAGCAACCGATTGGCTACCGTTCGCTGGGTGTCCGACCCGCCCGCTCCTCACGCAACGTCTTTCTCTGTTCATCAATTTCATCTTGATTGTCGCAAATCTTGGCTCTGAATTGCGAACAAGGTGAATGCGGCGCGGAGCGTCGGTGTCGCGCGGAGGGGCGGGAAGTGGCGCGAGTGAGGAGCGAGGGTTTGCTGGCGTCGGAGAGGTCTCGCCCGCAGCCCGTGGTTTCGCCGAGGCACGGCAGGCTGAAGCCGGCCGGTTGTCTTCGGCGAGAAGCGCAAACCCGAACGACGAGACCGAGCGAGCAGCTTCCCGCTCCGAAGCGCAAACTGTCGGGCCGACGGGCCAAAACGCGGCAACTGTAACGGCGCGCACGGCGGCGTTGCGAAATGTTGGCGTAAAATTTTTACGAATTATTGGTTTTATCGTCCAAAAATTATGGTATAATACGCAACATGAAGCTTGTGCTCGGATTTCATCTCGGTCGGGAATGGGCTTGTCCGGCGGACGATTTGTTCGTCATTCGCTGGACAGGTTGTTCTCGGTTGTATGGCCGGATTTGGTATAATTGCGGAATCTTGGAAGACGACTGCATGAGCCTCACAACATGAACGACATGAATCTGAAACCTGAAAGAACGATGCCGCTGCCACGGCGGGGGTTCCTGGGGCTGGCCGCCTGCGCGGCCCTCGGTGCGCCCGCCGTCCGTGCGGACGGCGCACAGGACACGATCAACGGCACGGCATCCGCCGAAACCGGCGCACGGGGCACGGCCAACGGCACAGCCTCGGTGGACGACGCGCAAGGCACGGCCACCGCCGCGCCCTCGGCCGGCACTGGCGCGGCGACGCTGCCGCCGTGGAAAAAGGGGACGTTCCAGATTCACCTCATCCACACGGGCGTCGGCGAATCGACGTTCCTCATCTTCCCGGACGGCACGACGATGCTGCTTGACTGCGGTGACCACGCCGCCGTCACGCGCCAGGATCTGGCCGTTCCGGTCGTGCCGGGGCCCGGACGCCTCGCGGGCGAGTGGGTCGCGCGCTACGTGAAGCGCGTGAACCCGAACGGCGACCGCGTCGACTACATGGAGGCGACGCACTGGCACGCCGACCACTGCGGCACGCCGAAATGGCAGAGCGCCGCGCCGGGCGTCGCGTGGTGGAAATACGACTACGTGCGCAGCGGGTTCGGCCTCGCGGCGGAGCAGCTGCACTTCGCGAAGGCGATTGACCGGGGCTGGCCCGCCTACGACGACCCGATTCCCCTCACGCCGAAGGATCTCGTCGCCGTGCGGGATCACATGAAGAAGCTCTACGCCCACCTCGGCACGCGGGACGGCCTGACGGTCGAGAAGTTCCGCCTCGGCGCGCACGACCAGATCGTGCCGCTCAAGGGGCACGTGAAGGGGTTTGACGTCTTCAACCTCTGCGCGAACGGCAAGATCGCGTTGCCGGACGGTGGCGTGAAGAACGTCTACGCCGCCGCGTTCGCGAACGGCGCGAAGCCCGGCTACCTGAACGAGAACGGCCTTTCGCTCGGCCACGTCTTCACCTACGGCAAGTTCCGCTACTACACGGCGGGCGACTTCTCCGACCACCTCAAGACGCCGGGCGGCGGCACGCGCATGATCGAGGACGACCTGGCGGAGGCGGTCGGCCCCGTGAGCGCGGCGAAGATGAACCACCACGGGCACTGGTCGATGCCGGGCAAGCTGATTCGCGCGCTGCGTCCGAAGATCTGGCTCGCGTGCGTGTGGGATCAGCTGCACACCGTGCCCGACACGCTGACGCGGCTCGCGAACCGTGCATATTATGGCGGACGCACGGACGTGCTGCTGGCGCCCGGCGTCTTCCCCGAGCCGCGCCGGACGAAGGAGGCCGGCAAGCCCTACTTCCGGGATCTCGCGCCCGAATGTCTCGGCACGGGCTGCCACGTCGTCCTCACCGTGCCGCCGGGTGGCGCGACGTTCGACGTCGCCTTCGTCACGGCGGCGGACGAGTCGATGCGCGTCCTCGGCACGCGGCAGTTTGTTTCGTAGGAGTTTCTGTTCAACCCCAAATCACACCTCAAACCTCAAAACAGAAGGAGAGAAAACCATGCACAAGACAAGCAAGAGATGGGCGGCCCTGCTCGCCGCGACGATGGGCGTCGCGAGCGCACAGGCCGAGACGCTGACATGGACGAGCGGCGCGACGACGGCCGGCGACTTCACGTCCGCCGCTAACTGGTCGCCGACGCAGGCACCCCAGCCGGGCGATACGCTGATTGTCAACGATGCCGTCACGTTTGCCGCGACGACGTTTGACGTGGGCACGGAGGGGCTGACGATCGAAAGCGCGGCGAAGGTCAAGGTCTTCAGCACTGTCGCGTTCACGGGCAGCGGCGACATTGTGATTCACAGCAAGTCGACGGACTGGCAGGGTGGCTTCTTCCAGAAGGCCGCCTGCCCGGCGCACACGGGTAATTGGTATGTCTACGACGGCATTTTTGAACCGCAGGCCGCAACGCTTGGTTCGGGCACGGTCTATGTCGAGTCGGGCGAATCCAGCGCTCAGTTTCAAATTGGCAACACAACGTTCAAGAATGATATCCGAATTGTCGGCCTTTCGACAAAGCCGGCCATCAACTTCTCGAATGCCGGAAAGCTGATGGGTGTGGTATCGTCCGACGCGGACTTCACAATCAACGTCGCATGGGTGAATGCGGGTACGCGCGCCGAGATTCAGAACCTCCAGGGGGGG
>CAKURH010000017.1 GCA_934675625.1 uncultured Kiritimatiellota bacterium | reverse complement strand
GGGAAATCCGCACGTCCGGTTTGATGAGGGGGAAGTCGCATCGGCGAAGCCGAGGCGTGGGTCTCTACTCTACAAAAAATCCTTCGTTTTCGCCTCTTTCCTGTCGCTGGGCCTTTCGTCCCTTGCGGCGACTGTCTCCGATGTCACCGTCTCGCCGCGCTGGCCGTGGCAGGACAAGGTCGACATCGACTACACGCTCGACGCGGAAGAATACGGCGGGTATGCCGTCACGGTCGCGCTCTACGACGGCGACAGCCCGCTGGCCGTCGCGCCGGCGTCGCTGCCGGGGAACGGCGGCATCCGCCTGCCGGGCCGCCGCCACCAGGTCTTCGACTTCGCGCAGTCCGGCCTCGCGGAGCGCCCGAAAGCCCTGCGCGCCGTCGTCATCGCGTCCGACAGGCCCGTGCGCTACCTGGTCGTCGATCTGCTCAAGACGGCTGGCGAGGACGGGCAACGCGAATACGTCTATGCGGGCGACGGGCGGCTTGTCTCCCACAAGGATTTCCCCGTCACCTACCGCGTCTCGGACGATCCGGCGGACGGCGAGGCCGTGACGCGCGTCGATTATGAGGACGTGTGGTTCTCCGTCACGAACGACAGCCAGTATGCGCGCACGAAGATGGTCTTCCGCTACGTCCCGCCGCAGACGGCCGCCCGGACGGGAGACGGGAACGTCTCGTCGACGTCCGCCTTCGTCACGCTGACGAAGGCGTATTGGATCGCCGTCTATCCGATGACGCAGGGCCAGTACAGCTGCCTGAAGTGGAACGTCCCCGACCGGCGGCACAAGGATCCGAATTGGGGGACGGCGACGATCGGCGAGGAAGAGCAGCAGGCGCCGATGCCGGGCGGTCGGCAAGCCTATGTGGGGACGCCGTACACGGACGAGCCCTATGACGACTACCCCGCTGGCATGCGCGGCCCGCTTGGCGATCCCGCCGCCCCCATCGGCTGGCCGACGTACGGGCACGCCGTCTCGCCGACGAACACGCTGGCCGCGTTCCGCGAGAAGACGGGGCTTCGGCTCGACTATCCGACGGAAGCGCAGTGGGAGGTCGCCTGCCGCGCCGGGGCGGCCGGCCTCTACGGCGACAAGGATTCGACGGCGGCCAACACGAATCTCCTCCTCCGTTTCGCGAGCCCCAGGTTGCTGAAGAAGGTCGGCGACGGGCGGCTGCCGAACGCCTGGGGACTTTACGACATGCTCGGGAACTGCGGCGAGGTGACGCTGGATGCACTGGACGCGGCGACGCGCATCGACGGCGTCAATCCCACCGGGCTGGATTCCCTCACGACCGAACGCGTCGTTCGTGGGCTCAAGGGAGGCGATGAAGACGAGAATGCGTATGCCAAGTATCTGGAGATCCAGGCCGGTTATCGCACGGGTCTCGCTTACGACGGTACGGGCAGCTGGACGACCTATCGGTTCTCCGCCATGCGCTGGACGGTCGAGCTCGACGACTGACGCCCAAATGAGGACTTGAGGAGGATTAGGCGATGGCAAGGCGATCTGTTTCGCGATTGGATTTCATGCGGGGGCTCGGTGCGGCGGGCGTGGCCAGCGTTCTGGATGCGCTCCCGACGGTGGCGGCTGTGGCGCCCGCCGACTGGAAGGCGGCTTTTGCCCAGGTCGGTTTCGATCCGTCTGCGCCCGGCTGCGCGACGTTCGTCGTCATCGGCGATCCGCATGTGCCGTGGCGCGACACGGTGGCGGGGAAGACCGTCGGCGACGGGACGCGCCACCTCGAAGACCGCATCGCGACCTGGAACGCGATGGCGCCTCGGCCCTTGGCCGTGCTCGCGATGGGCGACCAGGTGTCCACCGTGTCGGCCTACATGGGCGACCGCACGTCCATTCGCGATCCCGTCCGCCGGGCACAGGCCGCGTCCGACATCCGTCTCGTCAAGAGCCTCTTCGACCGGCTGGAGGTGCCGTTCTACCATACGGTCGGCAACCACGACTGCTACCCCGGCGAAGTGAATGCCGCCTTCTACGCCGCACACTACGCGGGGTGGAAGCCCTACGAGCGGTTCGAGCTGGGTGGCGCGACGTTCATCAACCTGTGCGGCGGACATGACGGCGCCATCGAGCCGGGGCAGCGCGCCTGGCTCGCCGCCGAGGCCGCGTCCATCCCCAAGGATCGGACGGTCTTCCTGATGGCGCATTATCCAAATGTCGGCGTCGGCCGCGTGGACGGCTATGACATCGGCGTTGTCATCCGCACGTTCTTCTCCAATCGTTCGGCCGACACCTGGCTGCTCGCCGGCCACAACCACCGTGATGAAATCCGTCGTCATTCCCTGCCGGGCGGCGGTCGCCTCTACGTGGCGACGCACGTGCGCGAGCCGTTCGGCTACTGGATTTACGGACTGCGGGACGGACGCCTTGTCGCGCGCGTCCTCGTGCCGTTTGACGGCAAGACGGGTCGGACGCGGCAGGCGGCGGAACGGGGTCTGGTCGGAGAGGCGGTGCAGGACGGCGGGCCGCTCCTCCTGCCGTTCGAGCAGGAGGGCGAGAAGCTCCTCTGGCGGCAGTTCCTCGGACAGGCCGGGGATGAACGCTGTCGGGTCTCCGTCGAGGACTCGCAGGCGGATGCGGGCAGTTACTTCTTCTATCTCAGGACGGTCGTCTACCGATTGCCGCTGAAAGAGGCGCGCGGCGCGACGCGCTTCGGCATCTACGGCCGGATGACCGGACACCACGCCACGCACGCGGAGGAGCCGCTCGCCGTCTCGCCGGACGGCCAGGCATGGACAACGATTGAGAATCCGTGGCGGAATTATCTGAACACGTGCTATGCCGTGGAGATTCCGAAAGCGCTGCGCGGCGGCGACGCCCTGTATGTCCGCATCGGCGGCTTTGGGTTCGGGTGCAACTCGTCCTTGGCCGGCTTCGCGCTGCTGGCGTAGCCGAATTCTGCGCTTTGAAGTCGACGGCAGAAATCCGTCTGCAACAAAGGTTGGCGTCAGATCTTGAGGAGCATCCGCCGCAGGGCGATGGCGACGGCTTCGGCGCGGTTCTGCGCGCCGATCTTCGCGAACAGCGCCTGGAGGTGCTGGCGCACCATCGGGACGCTGATGCCGAGATTGGCCGCGATGGCCTCGTTCGTCAGGCCGTGCGAGACGGACTTCAGGACTTCCCTTTGGCGCGGCGAAAGGGCGCTGAGGGGCTTTTCCTCTTCGATGATCTGCCGGATCTCCGGCGAGACGTGCGTCCCTCCCCCCGCGACCGTGCGGACGGCCGCCACGAGGTCGTCGAAGGGGATGCTCTTGAGGACGGCGCCGCGCGCGCCGGCGGCCAGTGCGCGCCGGATGCCTTCCGCCTCGCCGAACGTCGTGAGAATGAGGACCTTGCGCGAAGGGTCTGCGGCCAGGAGCGCGTTCGTCACCTCCAGGCCGTTCATGCCCGGCATGAGAAAGTCGAGGAGGATGACGTCGGGATGGAGGCGGTCGGCCTCGCGAAGGGCCGAGTCGCCGTCTCCGACGGCGCCGGCGACGCGGATGTCGTCCGTGGTCGCGAAGAGGGAGGCGAGTCCCATCCGGACAATGGCGTGGTCATCGACAAGCAGGATCGAGATCTTCTTCATGTTCTTCCTGTTCTCCTTTCGGCTGCGGCACGGCCAGCTCGACGGTGGCGCGCATGCCGCCTTTCGCGTTGGGGACGATCGTGAAGGCGCCGGCGAGGCCGCTGACGCGTTCGCGCACGCCCTGCAGTCCGAAATGCCCCTCCGCGACGCCCGGCGCGGTCGCAGGGTCGAATCCGCATCCGTCGTCGCGCACCGAGACGAAGAGCCGCCCGTCCCGGATCGTGCCGGCGACCTGCAGGCGCGTGGCGCCGCCGTGCCGGATCGCGTTGACCGACAGCTCGCGGATGACGCAGAGGAGCGCGTGGGCGGTGGTGTCCGACAGGCGGTTGCGCGGGACGTTGAAGCGGACGGTGAGGGCGATGCCCCGGATGTGCGGCAGGAGCGTCCGGCGCACGGCCTCGTCCATGCTGCTTTCCTCCAGCGCGGCGCTGCGGAGGTCCCACAGGCAGTTGTGCAGCTCTTCGCGGCATGCGGCGAGCGTCGTCTCGGCCTTCGTCAGGTGCGTCGTGTGCCGCGCATCGCGTCGACCGTCCGTGCGCCGCGCCGCCTCGAGCTCCAGCGCGACGCCCGCGAGGCTCTGCGAGAGCGCGTCGTGCAGCTCGACGGAGATCCGCGTGCGCTCGACCGTCCGCAGGTCGGCCTCTGCGCGGGCGATTTCCTCTCGCGCCAGGTCCCTGCCGAGCGTCTGCGCACGGCGCCGCAGGGTGCGGTTCCAGATGCCGACGCCGAGGATCGTCGTCAGAAGGGCGCCGAGGACGTACCAGGCCGACGGCGGCAGCGGGTGGCGCGCGCGGGCGACGATGGCGAGGCCGTCCGCCGACGTGGGCACGACGACGTAGCCGCGCGCCTGCGGGAACGCGGCGCTCGGCCGGCAGTTGTCGATGTCGAGGATCGCGACCCCCGTCACGCGGACGGTGTCGCCGACGCGCAGGTCGGGGTGGGGCGCCGAGGACGCGCTGAGATCGACGGAGACGTTCTCGTGCGCGTCTCCGCAGAGAAAGCGCCCGGACGGCTCCTCGTCGATGCGGCTGCGCACGGTCGCGGTGAAGGAGACGGGGCGGCCGTGGAACGCGCAGTTGATGGCGCGGCGGCCCTTGATGTCCCGCAGGAGGTCCGTGAACGCGATCGCCCGGGGGGCTGGGCGGCGGACGTCGACGCGGTTGGTCTGCGTCTGCCAGACGGCCCGCGAGAGATTGAGGTTCTGGAGGTCCGTTTCCGGGAAGCCGACGGCGACGACCGCGTCGCCGACGGCGGGCGGCGCCGTCAGGCCGAGGTCGGCGCGCACGATGCGCCCGCCCGTGTCGAGGAGCAGGCTTCGTCCGCCGTTCCAGACGGCGGTGACGACCCCTCGGACGGAGCGGCGCCCCAGCGCCGGCAGTTCGTCGGGGCGGCACGATTCGGCCGTCGCGAGGTCGGGCAGCTCGGCGACGCCGGGCGCGGGACGGGTCACGACGAACGTGTCGCGCCGGGGAATGTCGAAGAGGCGCTGCGCCTGCCGGTGCTGCGGCGAGTTGGGCGGCGCGCGGACGAATCCGCAAGGCGCGACTTCGGCGCCGACGAGCCGTTCGGGCGGAAGGGAGAGGAAGTCGCGCTTGATGAAGGCGTAGACGCATCCGTCGGCGCAGCGGAGCACGAGGAAGACGTAGTCGGCGTTGGTCGCGTCGACGAAGGCGTCGACGACGGTCGCGCGCAGACGCACGCACTGGCCGTCGTAGCGGCCGCCGTTGAAGTCGGCCGCCGTGATCTCGGGGCTGCTGGCCTGCCAGGCGGTCGAGGCCAGGAGGGTCGCGGCAATCAGGGAGTGGAGCATGGCGCGTTGATTATAGCATATTTGCCCGTGCGCGGACTTCCTCTCCTTTCGTAGAGGTTGAAGGGGCGGACGGGCGTGTGCTATACTGGCGCACATGAAGAACAGCATGAAAGCTTGGTGTGCGGGCGTGTGGGCGTTCGGCGCGATGTGCGCGGCCGCCGGGACGGCTCCGGCGGCCGCGCCGTCGGAACTTGCCGCGCAGCGGCCCTGGACGGCGAAGCGCATTTCCGGCGAGCCGCGCGAGCTCTGGCGCGACGGCGTCTCGCACATCCGCAAGACGTTCGACGTGCGCGAGGGCCTGACGCGCGCCACGCTCGTCACGACGGGCATGGGCGCGTATCTCGTGCGCGTCAACGGGCGCAACGCGGCGCCCGACCGGCTCTTCCTGCCGACGGACACGGAGCAGACGGTTCGCACCGAGTTCGATGCGCGCGAGGTGGCGGGCCTCCTGCGGACGGGCGAGAACCGGCTGGACTTCGACCTCTCGCTCGGCTGGATGTACGCGAAGCGCTACCACAACGGGTCGATGGCGAAGCGCATCGCCTACGTCTCCGCGCAGCTCGACCTCGAATACGCCGACGGCGCGCGGGAGACGATCCTGACCGACGGGAGCGAGAGGTGTACGCGGACGTCGCCCATCCGGGAGGCGGGAATCTACAACGGCTGCGTCTACGACGCGCGCCTTGAAGGCCGCGAGCCGCGCGACTGGCTGCCCGTCCATGTGGAGGCGGACGATGTCGTCGTCTCGCCGCCGCTCGGCCCCTTCATCCGCGAGCTCGCGGTCGAGCGCTACGTCGCGGCCTCGAGTCCGGCGCCCGGAACCTGGGTGCTCGACTTCGGGACGAACGGCGCGGGGGTCGAGAAGCTGGCGCTCTCGGACATGCCGGAGGGCGTGCGTCTCGTGCTGTCGTGCGCCGAGATCCTCAAGGACGACGGAACGGCCAACCTCGACCCGATGCGCTCGGCGAAGTCGCGCGACGTCTACATCACGAAGAAGGGCGAGAACCGCTGGACGCCGCCGCTGACCTTCCATGGCTTCCGCTACGTGCAGGTCGAGGGGTGGCCCTTCGGGCGGCCGCCGTCGAAGGACGAGATCTTCCGCGCGCTGACGGGCTCGGACGTCCGGCGCGACTCGTTCTTCCGCTGCAGCGACCCGCTTGTCCAGGAGCTGTACGAGGCGATGGTCCGCACGCAGGGGGCGAACCTGCACGACAAGCCCGTCGACTGCCCCCAGCGCGACGAGCGGCTCGGCTGGCTGGGCGGCGGCAACTTCGCGATGGAGGCGCTGATCTACGAGCGCGACGCGCACGCCTTCCTCCGCAAGTGGCTGCGCGACATCCTCGACACGCAGATGAAGGATTCGGGGCTCTTCCTCTACGGACAGGCGCCGGGCATCTCCGTCGGGTCGTCCCTGCCGATGTTCTACGCGCCGTTCTCCGTCGTGAAGAAGCTGCTCGACTACTACGAGGATCGTGATGCGCTCGCGGCGGCCTTCCCCGCGCTCCGGCGTCATTACCACGCGCTCCTGAAGTTCGAGCAGGGGGCGCTTCTCCGCTACGCCGACGCCTACTACGGGGACTGGCTGGCCGCCGAGCATTCCGACATCGACCAGATCGAGCAGGTCTACTGGCTGCTGATGAGCCAGACCTACGCCGCGCTCGCGACGGCGGCCGGCGAGCCGCGCGAGGCGGAGCTGGCGACGGCGAAGGCCCATGCGACGGCCGAGGCGTACAACCGGCGCTACTGGAAGCCGAAAGCCGCGCTGTACGGATTCCCGCACCAGAGCCAGGCGTCGCTCGCGCTCCCGCTGCACTTCGGGCTGGTGCCCGCCGGCTTCGAGGCCCGCGTCTTCTCCAATCTCGTCCAGCGCATCGAGAAGGCGCGCGGCGAGGTGACGCTGACGGGCGGCTACACGTCGATGCCGGTCATTCTGGAGACGCTGCTGGAGAACGGGCGCCGAGACCTGATCCTCGCGGCGTTCCGCAAGCGGACCTACCCCAGCTGGGGCTTCATGCTCGCACAGGGCGCGACGACGCTCTGGGAGCGCTGGGAGAACATCATCACGCGGGAGATGAACGGCCACAACCAGTATGCGCAGTCCGCTTCGCTTCCGTTCTTCTACCGCGCGATCGCCGGCGTCTCCTGGCCGAAGCGCGAGGACGGCGTGATGACGTTCGAGCTGCGTCCGTTCGCGGGGCGGCCCGCGCAGGTGTCGGCGCGCCTGGCGACGCCGTGGGGCGCGCTGGACGTCGAGGAGACGCCGGAGGCCGTCACGGTGACGGTTCCCGCGGGCTGCCGCCTGCGCTGCGACGGGCGCCTCCTCCCGGCGGGCCGGCATGAACTGCGGACGGCGCAGGCGGACTCCCTGCCGCGTTCGGGGGCGCGCACCAAAGGCGAGGACGTCCCGAAGATCATCTTCGACACCGACATGTACACGGATTTCGATGACGTGGGCGCGCTCGCCGTGCTGCACGCGCTTGCGGATGCCGGGGCGTGCGAGATCCTCGGCACCGTCGTCTCGACGCGCAAGGCGCCGTCCACGGGCATGGTCGAGCTGATCAATGGCTTTTACGGACGCGGAGACCTGCCCATCGGCGCGCCGCGCGGACTGGGGCTGGGCCCTGACGTTGACCCGGACGCCCTGAAGAACGCCTCTTACAAAATCTATGCGGAGACGGTGGCCGCCCATCCGGAACTGCGCTTCCCGACGGGCGATGCGGCGCCGGATGCGAACGAGGTCTACCGCCGCCTTCTGTCCGCCGCGCCGGACGGGAGCGTGACGGTCGTCACGGTCGGCTTCACCACGAACCTCCGCCGCCTTTTGGAGACGAAGGCGGACGCCTTTTCGCCGCTGGACGGCCGGGCGCTCGTCGCGAAGAAGGTCAAGGCCTGGTACGCGATGGCGTGCAAGCATCCGGACGGCTTCGAGTACAATTCGGGCGCGGACGGCGCGTCCTCGAAGATCGTCTTCGCCGAATGGCCCACGCCCGTCTATTTCCTTGACGTCACCTACGGCTTCGCCGTGAAGTGCGGCGTGCCCGTCTCGAAGCGTGGCGAGGCCGTCAATCCGGTGCGTGACGTCTTCCGGCGCGCGCTGCGCGACTACGGGGAGGCTGAGACGGGCCACCCGGCGTGGGACCAGATCACCGTGTTGGCCGCCGTGTGCGGTGTCGAACCTCTTTTCGGCAGTGCGCGCGGCACGTTCGAGATCATCGACGAGAAGGGCCGCAACCGCTGGACGAAGAGCGCGAGCGGCAATCACCGCGTCCTCATCGAGAAGACGCCCAAGGCCGAAATCGCGCGCCTCATCGACGATCTCATGTCAAAGAGACCCGTGGCAAGGGCTGCCCTACCGCCCGGCGGGTGACGCGTTCTGAAATTTCAAGACCGTTTTCCGGGTTGAAACGGGACTGCGCAATATGGTATACTTCGCGCCGTTTTGCCCCGTGTGGGGCGATGACTGGCATTGACGTTCACCTGGGGTGATAAAACGAAAGGAACCCTATGAATAAGTTGATCAAGGTTGTCGCGGCGCCCGTTTGCGCCGTTTCGCTCTCCGCCGTTGCGGCGGAGGATGTTTCCGAGACTGCCGACAAGGCGGCGGCCGAAGCGGCCGAGGAAGAGGCGACGCCGCTGTTTGAGGCGGGCTTCGACTTCGACTTCCTGAGCGCCTACGTCTGGCGCAACGCCGTGCAGACTGACGAGCTGGTGATGCAGCCGTGCGTCTGGGCCGACTTGACGGCGCTCGATCCGTTCTGGGTCGGCTTCTCGATCTGGCAGAACTACGGCCTCACCGACCGCCGCCGCGACGTCTACCGCCACGGGCTGGACGAGACCGACTACAATGTGCATCTTGGCGTGACGGCCTGGGCGAGTGAAGACGAGGACTGGTCGCTTGACCTCGAAGTCGGGCACGACTGGTACGCCTACCAGGGCGTGCGGGCGGACGAGCGGGACGGCAGCCCGGACACGCGCGAAGTCTACGCGAAGGCGACGCTGGCGAATCCGTTCGTGGACGTCTACGGACAGGCGAGCTACATGTACGGCGACTTTGGCGACTACCTGAAGGCGATGCACTACGAGATCGGCTTCACGAAGGAGGTCGCGCTGTCCGACGCGCTGACGCTCGGCGCCGACTGGAACGTCAATTTCGGCGACGGCCGCTACCTCTCGTTCCTCTACGGCGACGTCGATCCCGTCTATGACCCTGTCGAGGACGACTGGCTGACGGACGGCCCGAAGGGCGGCATCGGCGGCACGACGGTGAAGGTCTACCTGACGTACGCCATCACGGACTGGTTGCAGGTCGGCGCGACGATCGCCTATACGGGCATCCTCAACGGCGATCTGCGCGAGGCGACCCACACGCTGGGGTCGGATGCCTGGTACGGGTCGGACAGCTATCCGCGCGACCTCCTCTGGGGCGGCCTCTCGCTCAAGCTCTCCTACTGACCGGGACGATGAACGTCCTGATCGTCGAAGACGACCGCGCGCTGGCGGAGATGGTCGCGAAGGCCCTGGGTGAGAGCGGCTTCGCGACCGTCCTCGCCGCCGACGGCGAAGAGGGGCTACTCTGGCTCAAGGGCAACGCCTTCGATGCCGTCCTCACGGACGTGATGATGCCGAAGATGGACGGCTTCGCGTTCGTGCGCGCGGTGCGCGCGGCGGGGCTGAACGTGCCCATCATCGTCCTCTCGGCGAAGGGCGCGGTGACGGACCGGATTCGCGGGCTGGAGATCGGCGCCGACGACTATCTCGCCAAGCCGTTCTCGGTCTCGGAACTGCTCGCGCGCCTGCAGGCCGTCCTGCGCCGCGCGTCGGGGCGGAGCGACCCGTCCGCGCTCGTCGTCGGCGAGCTGCGGCTCGACCTCCTGACGCGGCGGCTCACGGTGCGCGGCGAGCCGGTCGAGCTTCAGCCGCTGGAGATGAAGCTCGTCGAGTACCTGATGCGCAACCGGGGGCGCGTCGTGCCGCGCATGACGATCCTGGAGCACGTCTGGGACTACTCGTTCGATCCGCACACGAACGTCGTCGAGACGCGCGTGAGCCGTCTCCGCGCCAAGCTCGGTGTGCGCGCCGACGGCCAGCCGTTCATCCGGACGGTCAAGGGATTCGGCTATGCGATTGACTGACGGCTGGTTTCGGCGCGTGCGCTTCCGCCTCGCGGCGATCTTCACGCTCTGCGTCGCGCTCGTGTCGGGCGTCGTCTGCCTCGGCGTCTACGCCGTCGAGGTGCACGGCGCGGCGCATCACATCTGCGAGCTGTTCCCGGCGGCGGCCGGCGAGCCGGCCTTCGTGGACTACCACGTCGCGCAGGTCGGACAGCTCCTGTTCGGCGCGTGGCTCGTGCTGGTGGTGTGCGCGGCGCTGGCCGGCTACGTCTTCGCGCCGTTCATCACGCGCGCGGCGGACGAGGCGATGGAGAACCTCTCGCGGTCGGCGGACGCCATCGCCCACGACCTGAAGGCCCCGCTCACGCGCCTCCGTCTGCGGTGCGAGATGGCGGTTGCGGACGACGGGCCGGAGGCCGCGTTCGCGGCGGACGTCGCCGCCGACGTGGAGGCGATGCTGTCGCTCATCAACGCCCTGCTGGAGATCGCCCGGCTCGAGCGCGCCGGGGCGACGCGCGACGCGTCCGTCAACGTCTGCCAGCTCGTGCAGGAGGTCGAGGACCTGTACCGCCCCGTCGCCGAGGGCGCGGGGCTTGAGCTGTCCGTCTCGCGTCCCGTCGCGCCGCTCTGGCTCAAGGCGCATCGCGGCAAGCTGATGCAGGTCGTCGGCAACCTCGTGGACAACGCCTTCAAGTACACGCCACGCGGCGGAAAGGTGTCCGTCGCGCTGCACAAGGACGGCGCGGCGCTGGTGCTGACGGTCGCCGACACGGGCATCGGCATTCCCACCGAGGCGCTGCCGCACCTGTTTGAGAAGTTTTATCGCGGTAAGAACGTGGCGGCGTCCGGCAACGGGCTGGGCCTCGCGCTTGCGCAGGCGATCGTCGGCGCCTACGGCGGCACGATCCGCGTCGCGTCCGAACCGGGGCGCGGCAGCGTCTTCACCGTCCGCCTGCCCGTGTCCGTGCGCACGACGCCAGATTTGCTATAATATGCGGCCACGGCGGCGTTCGCCGTGTCAGTCAACAGTTTGAACAGGCAGGAGAAGAAAATGGAAATGTCCGACAAGTGGCAGCATCTCGACGAGGCGATGACGTACTCGTCCCAGAAGACGATCAAGACACTCTTTGCGGAGGATCCCGCGCGCGCGGCGACGTTCTCCCTCGAGGCGGCGGGCTGGTTCCTCGACTACTCGAAGAACCGCATCGACCGTGACGTGATGAAGGCGCTCGTGAAGCTCGCCGAGGCGTCGAACCTCAAGGCCGAGATCGAGCGGATGTTCACGGGCGAGAAGATCAACGCGACCGAGGGCCGCGCGGTGCTGCACACGGCGCTCCGCAACTGCGACCCGAAGGCGCAGGTGTTCGTGGACGGGAAGGACGTGATGCCCGACGTGCGCGCGACGCTCGCGCAGATGGGCGACTTCTCCGACCTCGTGCGCCAGGGCAAGTGGCGCGGCTTCACGGGCAAGCGCATCAAGTACGTCGTCAACATCGGCATCGGCGGCTCGGACCTCGGCCCCGTCATGGCGAACCTCGCGCTCACGCCCTACGCGAAGCGCACGCTCAAGTTCTTCTTCGTCTCGAACGTCGACTCGACGCACCTCGCCGAGACGCTGCGCCAGGTGAAGCCGGCCGAAACGCTGTTCATCGTCGCCTCGAAGACGTTCACGACGCAGGAGACGATGTCCAACGCCGAGGCCGCGAAGGACTGGCTCGTGAAGGCGCTCGGCGACCCGTCGGCCGTCGCGAAGCATTTCGTCGCGCTCTCGACGGCGGCGAAGGAGGTCGCCGCGTTCGGCATCAGCCCCGCGAACATGTTCCCGTTCTGGGACTGGGTGGGCGGCCGCTACTCGCTGCCCTCGGCGATCGGCCTCTCGCTCATGATCGCGATCGGGCGCGCGAACTACGCGAAGTTCCTGAAGGGCTACTGGAAGATGGACAAGCACTTCCGCACGGCGAAGCTCGAGAAGAACATGCCCGTCATCCTCGCGCTCCTCGGCATCCTCTACTCGAACGGCTACGGCGCGGAGACGTACTGCTGCCTCCCGTATGACCAGTACCTCGCGCGCTTCCCGGCCTATCTCCAGCAGATGGACATGGAGTCGAACGGCAAGGGCGTCGACAAGGACGGAAACGTCGTCGACCGCGAGACGGGGCCGATCGAGTGGGGCGAGCCGGGCACGAACGGCCAGCACTCGTTCTACCAGCTCATCCACCAGGGCACGCACCTCATCCCGTGCGACTTCATCGGCTGCTGCAAGACGCACAACCCGATCGGCGACCTGCACGACAAGCTGATGGCGAACCTCTTCGCCCAGACCGAGGCGCTCGCGTTCGGCAAGACGGCCGAGCAGTGCCGCGAGGAGGGCGTGCCGGAGAACCTCGTGCCGTTCAAGACGTTCGAGGGGAACCGTCCGACGAACACGCTGCTCTGCGACGAGCTGACGCCCGAGACGCTGGGCGCGCTCATCGCGCTCTACGAACACAAGGTCTTCGTGCAGGGCGTGATCCTGAACATCTACTCGTTCGACCAGTGGGGCGTGCAGCTCGGCAAGGTGCTCGCGAAGGGCGTCCTCTCCGACCTCACGGCGCAGGCGCCGTCCGGGAAGCACGACGCCTCGACGAACCAGCTCATCGCCCGCTACCGTGCGGCCGTCGGCCGCTGAGCGGGGTGAGGCTGTCGACCCGAGTCTGCCTGGCCGTGCTCGCGCTTTACGCGGGCGCGGCCGTCTTCGGCGAGGTGCAGTATCGCCTCGCCCGCTACTGCGACGTGACGCCGGCCTACAACCGCGTCGACACGGAACAGCGCTTCCTGCCGCCGCTCGCGCCCGCGCCGAAGACGGGCGAACGCTACCTTCTGGGCACGGACAACCTCGGCCGCTCCGTCGCCCTGCGGCTCGTGCAGGGCACGCGCATCGCCTTCCACGTCGGCATCGTGACGTCGCTCATCGCGATTCCGCTTGGCGTCCTGCTCGGCCTCCTCGGCGGCTACTTTGGCGGCAAGGTCGACTCGCTCGTCGTCTGGCTCTGCGCGACCGTCGCCTCGATGCCGGGGCTGCTCTTCATCCTCGCAATCGCGCTCGTCGTCGGGCAGGGTCTCTTGGGCATCTACCTCGGCATCGGGCTCACGACCTGGGTGGGGACGTGCCGGACGATTCGCGCGGAGGTGATGAAGCACAGGGACCGCGCCTACGTGCAGGCGGCGAAGGTCTTGGACTATTCGCCGCTGCGGATCATGTTCCGGCACATCCTGCCGAACGTCGCGCACCTTGTCCTCGTGCAGTTCTCGATCCGTTTCCCGTCCGCCGTCTCGACGGAGGTCTTCATCAGCTTCCTCGGCATCGGCGTGCAGGGCGAGCCGAGCTGGGGCGTCATGATCAACAACGCGCGGCTCCGGCTCTGGCAGGGCGTCTGGTGGGAGATGGCGTTCACGACGCTCGCGATCTTCGCGCTCGTGCTCGTCTTCAACCACCTGGCCGACGAGCTGCGCGACCGGCTCGACCCCGCGCTCCGCGCCGAGCCGAGGGCCTGAACGCGCCGCCCGGCGGTTGTTTTTGGTATAATTGCGGCAAACGACGAAAGGCAGGTTTCAACATGGAGCTCTCGATCCTCATCAACAAGTTCAGCATCAAGGGGCGGCTCGTCGCGCTGCAGCCCTTCGGGAACGGCAACATTAACGACACGTTCCTCGCGATCTACCGCAACACGTTCACCGAGACGCAGGTCATCCTGCAGCGCGTGAACCGCAACGTCTTCCCGAAGCCGGAGGTGATCATGTCGAACATGCACGCGGTCACCAAGCACTGCCACGAGAAGCTGGAGGACGACGCGGCGAAGGGGAACGACGACCGCGTCTGGCAGATGCCGCGCATCATCAAGGCGAAGGATGCGAAGGACTACGTGGTCGACGACCAGGGCGAGGTCTGGCGCGTCATCACGCGCATCATGTCCGCCCACGCCTTCGACGTCGCGCAGGGCCCCGAGCACGCGATGGAGTGCGGCGCCGCGCTCGGACACTTCCACTACCTCATCTCCGACATGGACCCGAAGGCGATTGCCGACCCGCTGCCCGGCTTCCACATCACGTCGGGCTACCTGAAGGCGTATGACAAGACGCTGAAGACCGCGAACGCGAAGGAGCTCCTGAAGAGCTCGATGGAGGCGAAGCGGCTCGCGAAGTTCGTCGAGGAGCGCCGCGACCTCGCGCTCTGCCTGGAGAAGGCGCAGAAGAAGGGCGAGCTCAAGAAGCGCATGTTCCACGGCGACCCGAAGGTCAACAACATCATGATCGACGACGTGACCGGCAAGGGCACGGCGATGATCGACCTCGACACGGTGAGCCCCGGCCTCATCCACATGGACTTCGGCGACGCGCTGCGCTCGATCTGCAACCCGGCGGGCGAGGAGGAGACGAACCTTGCGAAGGTCGTCTTCGACGAGGATCTCTGCACGGCGTTCTGCAAGGGCTACATGCGCGAGGCGGGCGCGTTCCTGACGGACGCCGACCGCGCCTACCTCTACGATTCGATCCGCCTGCTGCCGTTCGAGCTGGGGCTGCGGTTCTTCCAGGACTACCTGAACGGCAACGTCTACTTCAAGACGAAGACGCCGGAGCAGAACTTGAACCGCGCGCGCGTCCAGTTCCGCCTCTGCGAGTCGGTCGAGGCGCGCGAGCGCTCGATTCGCGCCGTCCTGAAGAGGCTGTGAGGGCGGGCCCGTGGAATTCGCGGCAATCGACTTCGAGACGACCGGCTACGAGGGCGGGAACGCGAACGAGCCCTGGCAGCTCGGCCTCGCGGTCGTGCGGGACGGCGCGCTTGTCGAGACGCGCGAGTTCTTCTTCGATGTCGAGGGCGCGCCCGCGCGGGCGCACGAACGCGATGCGCTCGGCACGCTCCAGAGCTCGTTCGAGACGTGGTATCCGCATCTCGCGGGCCGCCGCCTCGTGGCGCACAACATCGCCTGCGAGCGGACGATTCTGACGCGCACGGCGCCGCTCACGAAGTGGGGGCCGTGGGTCGACACGATGAAGCTCGCCAAGGCCCGCTATCCGCGTCTGCCGTCCTACACGCTCGGCGACCTCTGCACGATGTTCGGATGCGTGCCGCAGCTGGACGGGCGGACGTGGCACGACGGTCTCTATGACGCCGTCGCCTGTGCGCAGCTGGCCCTCTTCCTCCAGACATAGCCGATTTTGGTATACTACGCAGAAACATGAACAAGGTTTTTCTGAAACGTGGGCGCGAGCGGTCGGTCGAACGGCGGCATCCGTGGATTTTCTCCGGCGCGATTGACGCCGAAAGGACGGGCGAGGCCGTCTGCACGGGGCTCGGCGCAGGCGAGACGGTCGCGGTCTGTGCGGCGGACGGCGAGACGCGGGGGTACGGCTGGTATTCGCCGGCGTCCCAGATCCGCGTGCGCCTCCTGTCGTTCGATCCGGCGGCTGTGCCGGACGAGGCGCTTGTTCGCGCGCGCGTGGGCGCGGCGGTCGGGCGGCGCGCCGCGTTCTTCGCGAACGCCGAGACGAACGCCGTCCGCCTCGTGAACGCCGAGTCGGACGGCCTGCCCGGCGTTGTCGCCGACTTCTACGCGGGCTTCGTCGTCTGCCAGTTCACGTCGGCGGGCGCAGACCGCCACCGGGCGGCGATCACCGAGGCGCTGATGACCTACGCGCCGTTTGCACGGGGCGTCGCGGAGCGGCTGGACGTCGAGGTGCGCGCGAAGGAGGGGCTGCCGACAGAGCCCGCGTTCCGCACGCTCGCGGGCGATGAGCCGCCGGAGCTGATCGAGATTGCGGAAGGCCCGTGCAAGTTCCTCGTGGACGTGCGCAAGGGCCACAAGACGGGCTTCTACCTCGACCAGCGCGACGCGCGCGCGGCGGTCGGGCCGCTCGCGAACGGCGGCGAGGTGCTGAACTGCTTCGCCTACACGGGCGGGTTCGGCCTCTACGCGCGCGCCTGCGGGGCGGCGAAGGTCACGCAGGTCGACGTGTCGGAAGACGCGCTCGCGCTCGCGAAGCGGAACGAGGCGCTCGCGCACCTCTGCGGCACGGAGATGGAGTACGTCGCGGCGGACGTCTTCCAGTACCTGCGCACGTGCCGCGACGCGGGGAAGTCGTTCGACCTCATCGTGCTCGATCCGCCGAAGTTCGCCGCGACGAAGGGCCAGGTCCTGAAGGCCGCGCGCGGCTACAAGGACATCAACCTCCTCGCGATGAAGCTCCTGAAGCCGGGCGGGACGCTCGCGACGTTCTCGTGTTCGGGCGCGATGACGTCCGACCTCTTCGACCAGGTGCTCGCCGAGGCCGCGCACGACGCGCAGCGTGACTTCCAAGTCATCGCGCGGACGCAGCAGGGCGCGGATCATCCCGTTGCGCTGAACTTCCCCGAAGGGCTGTACCTGAAGGGTGTCATTTTGAGGAGCCTCACATGATGAAGAAGCTGCTGTCCCTGTCGTTTGTCGCCGCCGCGTGTCTTGTCGGGTGCAAGACCGCCGAGCCGGAGGGCGATCCGTCGCACGTGAAGGTGCTGATGATCGGCAACAGTTTCTCGATCTCATGCCTCACCTACCTGCCGCAGGTCGCGGCGGACTGCGGACAGAAGCTCGACCTCGGCTCGCTCTACATCGGCGGCTGTTCGCTGGAGCGGCACATGACGAACGTCGCCGCCGAGCGGGCGGATCCGAAGGCGAAGGGCGCGTACCGCTATGACCGCGTGACGGACCTGGGGCCGCGCGTCATTGTGCGCGACGCGCGTCTGACGGACGTCTTGACGCGCGTGAAGTGGGACGTCGTGACGATCCAGCAGGCGAGCCACCTGAGCTGGAAGAAGGACTCGTACCATCCGTGGGGCGACGATCTCGTGAAGACGGTGCGCACGCTCGCGCCGCAGGCGAAGATCGTCGTGCAGGAGACGTGGAGCTACACGCCGTTCGACGCGCGGCTCGCGCAGTGGAAGGTCACGGCGGACGAGATGGACGCGCGGCTTGCGGACGCCTACGCGGCGTTTGCGGGGGCGTACGGCCTCGGGACGATCCGCATGGGGCGGGCCGTGGCGGCGTGGCGGAAGCGCCTGCCGGTCGCGTACGGCGAACACACCTTCGGCGGCGATGTCGTGGGCGGACGGTACCAGAAGGCCGAGAATCAGTTCAAGCGCAACGCCGACCTCACGTGGTCGGTCAACAGCGACACGTTCCACTTGAACGAGAAGGGCGAGTACCTGCAGGCGCTCGTCTGGGCGGCGAAGCTTCTGGACGCCGATCTCGCGGGGCTGACGTCCCATCCGGCCTGCGTCACCGACGACGAGGCGCGCCTCATGCGCCAAATCGCTCAGGAGGTTGCGAAATGAGAACCGTCAAAACAGACTGCCTGACCGACGTGCGGTCTGTTTCGCGGCAACGGTACTCCCGCGCCGATACGGGCGATTCCGGCGTCCGTCGGCCCGCTCGGCGTACACCAGTACGCCGTCGGGGCCGCGTCCTGCCGCAATCGCCGCGTCTGGGCGCAGTCCGTTCCGCTGACGGCCGCGAAACAGACCGCGTTGGGCCTCTCTGGTCGAGTTCGTCGCGTCGCGCCTTCGCGCTTGAAGAGCAGACTCGGCTTCGCTCCCGCTCGTCGTCCGGTCGCTCCCGGCCGTCGCATCCGCGAATCTCCGCGCCATACGGCGTCGCCGACAGGTCGGCTCCTTGTCTGTCGCGGGCTTCGCGGCGTGACGACCGAACCGCGTCCGTTCGCCTCGCTCCGCTCCGCGCGATTCTGCTCTTCCCGCTCCTCACGCAACGCTTTCTCTCAGGCGAAGCGATCGATGGAACGCCTTTGATCGAACTTCAGGTGTATGGCCTGGCGGGCCGCCCGGAGGGGCGTGGAGGGCCGCGAATGAGGAACGAGGATTTGCGAGCGTCGGAAGCGTCTCGTCCGCAGCCAGCGGTTCTGCCGAGGCAAGGCAGGCTGAACAAATTTGGTTGTCTTCGGGGAGAAGCGCAAATCCGAGAGACGAGACTGAGCGGCCGCTCCTCGCCCCGAAGGTGCGGCTGGGTTTAATCTAAAAGAAGACGGAAAGGAAACGAAATGATGATGCATGCGATTGCTGTTTCACTTTTGCTGGCGGCGGAAATTTCCGTGCCGGTGTGCGAGGTCGTCGAGCGGGCCGACCCGAAGGCCAGCGTCTACCCCGGACGCATCGTGCCCATCGCGCAGGTCGACGTCATTCCGCAGGTTTCGGGCGAGATCCGCGAGGTCTGCTTCGCAAACGGACAGGTCGTGAAGGAGGGCGACGTCCTCTACCGCATCGACCCGATCAAGTACGAGGCGGCGGTCAAGAACGCCGAGTCGAAATTGCAGGAGTGCAAGGCGAACGTGCAGTACGCCGAGCTCTCCTACGAGCGGCACAAGAAGCTGCTGGAGACGCGCGCCGTCTCGCTCGACGCCGTCGACAACGCGCTCTCGCAGCGCGACAGCTCGCGCGCGGCGCTTGCGGCGGCGCAGGCCGAGCTCATCGCGGCGCGCGACGACCTCAACCACTGCAAGATCGTTGCGCCCATCGCGGGCAAGGTCGGCTCGACCGCGAAGACGAAGGGCAACTACGTGGCGGCCGGGTCGCTGACGCTCGTGACGATCGTGCAGATGGACCCGATCCGCGTGCGGTTCTCCGTCTCGAACCGCGAGCTCCTCGACATCGTGACGACGAACGGCCGCCGCCACCGCGACGACGTCGAGATCGCCGTCACGCTCGCGAACGGGACGCCGTTCGCGGGCGACGGCTCGGTCGAGTACGTCGACAACCTCGCGGACGAGGCGACGGACTCGCTCGCCATCTACGCGAAGTTCGCGAACGCCGGCACGCGCCTCGTGCCCGGCGGCGTCGTGGCCGTCTCGCTGCGCTCCAAGGCCGGCATCAAGCGTCCGGCGATTCCGCCGACGGCGATTCTTCAGGACACGCAGGGCCCGTACGTCTGGGTGCTGGACGCGAAGGGCGTCGCCACGCGGCGGTCGGTCGCGCGCGGCGAGCTCGTCGGCGACTGGCTGTTCGTCGAGAAGGGCCTGAAGGTCGGCGAGCGCATCGTCGCGGACGGCGGCCACCGCGTGAAGGCCGGCATGACCGTCAAGCCGTTCGTCGAGGCGCGCAAACCCGTTTCGGAAGCAAGTCAATCGAACCTCAACAAGGACACAAGAAAGGAACCTGAAAAATGAACCAGACAGTCTTCACCCACAACGGATTCCCCAAGGTCGGCATCCGCCCGATCATCGACGGCCGCCGGCGCGGCGTGCGCGAGTCGCTCGAGGACCAGACGATGGAGATGGCCCAGGCGGCCGCGAAGCTCATCTCGGGCAGCCTCCGCTACCCGGACGGCTCGCCCGTCGAGTGCGTCATCGCCGACACGACGATCGGAGGGCGCTTCGAGGCCGCGATGTGCGCGAACAAGTTCCGCGACAACAACGTCGGCGTCTCGCTCAGCGTGACCCCGTGCTGGTGCTACGGCACCGAGACGATGGACCTCGACCCGCAGATCCCGAAGGCCGTCTGGGGCTTCAACGGCACGGAGCGCCCCGGCGCGGTCTATCTCGCCTGCATGCTCGCGGGCTACGCGCAGCGCGGCATGCCAGCCTACGGCATCTACGGCCGCGAGGTGCAGAACCGCGACGAGTCCGCGAAGATCCCGGCCGACGTCGCGGAGAAGATCCTGCGCTTCGCGAAGGCGGGCCTCGCCGTCGCGATGATGAAGGGCAAGAGCTACCTCTCGATCGGCTCGTCCGCGATGGGCATCGCCGGCTCGTTCGTCGACGTCGACTTCATGCAGGACTACTTGGGGATCGCGCCGGAGAACATGGACGAGTGCGAGATCCTGCGCCGCATCGAGGAGGGCATCTACGACAAGGACGAGTACGAGAAGTGCATCAAATGGATGCGCGCGAACCTGAAGGAGGGTAAGGACTACAACCCGCCGAAGATCCAGAAGTCGCGCGAGGCGAAGGACAGGGACTGGGAGTTCCTCGCGAAGATGGCGATGATCGTCCGCGACATGATGGTCGGCAACCCCAAGCTCAAGGAGATGGGCTTCGGCGAGGAGGCCGTCGGCCGCAACGCGATCGCGGGCGGCTTCCAGGGCCAGCGCCAGTGGACGGACCACTGGCCGAACGGCGACGTCGCCGAGACGCTCTGCAACAGCTCGTTCGACTGGAACGGCAAGAAGATGCCGCAGATCCTCGCGACGGAGAACGACTCGCTCAACGGCATCTGCATGCTGCTCATGTGGCTGCTCACGAACAAGGCCTCGATGTTCGCCGACGTGCGCACGTACTGGTCGGACGCGGCCGTGAAGCGCGCGACGGGCAAGGGGCTGCCGAAGGACGCGAAGGCGGGCATCATCCACCTCCTCAACTCGGGCTCGTGCTGCCTCGACGCGGCGGGCGAGATGAAGGAGAAGGGCCAGCGCGTCTTCAAGAACTGGTGGGACGTCACGGAGAAGGACATCGACGCGACGCTGAAGGCGACGAAGTGGGTGCCGGCGGGCGTCGAGTACTTCCGGGGCGGCGGCTTCTCCAGCTCGTTCCTGACGCCGAAGGGCCTGCCGCTGACGATGATCCGCATCTCGATCGTGAAGGGTCAGGGCCCCGTCCTCCAGATCGCCGAGGGCTGGTCGGTCGAGCTGGACGCGAAGCAGCAGAAGATCCTCATGGAGCGCACGAACCCCGAATGGCCGTGCACATGGTTCACGCCGCGCCTCACGGGCAAGGGCTTCTTCAAGGACGTCTACTCGGTGATGAACGCCTGGGCAGCGAACCACGGCGCGATCGCCTACGGCCACATCGGCGCGGACCTCATCACGCTCGCCTCGATGCTCCGCATTCCGGTCGCGATGCACAACGTGCCGGAGGAGCAGGTCTTCCAGCCGCACTGCTGGGGCCTCTTCGGCGCGTCGGACGACCCGACGGGCGCGGACTACCGGGCCTGCAAGAACTTCGGGCCGCTCTACGCGACGAACCGGTAAAAGGACATTCGACAAGGAGCAGACACAAGGACGTCTGGGAATCAGAACATGAAGGTTTGCAAATTCGGCGGCTCGTCGCTCGCGAACGCGGCGCAGCTCAACAAGGTCATCGACATCGTCCTCGCGGATCCCGCGCGGCGGCTCGTGGTCGTCTCGGCCCCGGGCAAGCGCCACAGCGGCGACACGAAGGTGACGGATCTCCTGATTGCGCTCGCGGAGACGGCGCTGAAGGGCGAGAACACCGACCGCGCGTTCGGCGAGGTCGTCGAGCGCTACGCCCAGATGGCGCAGGAGCTGAACCTCGGCGAGGAGATCGTCCGCCGGATCGAGATGGATCTGCACGACCGCATCGCCCAGGTCGCGACGCTCGCGAAGGACGAGTTCATGGACTTGATGAAGGCGGCGGGCGAGGACAACAACGCGAAGCTCGTCGCCGTCGCCTTCGAGGCGCGCGGCAAGAAGGCGCGCTACGCGAGCCCGAAGGACACGGGCATGATCCTCATGGGGAATTTCGGCGACGCGACGCTTGATCCCGAAAGCTACGCGCGGCTTGCGCGGGCGTTCTCGAACTTCGACGGCATCGTCATCTACCCCGGCTTCTTCGGCTACACGCGCGAGGGCAAGGTCGCGACGTTCCCGCGCGGCGGCAGCGACATCACCGGCTCCATCCTCGCGGCGGCCGTCTGCGCCGACGTCTACGAGAACTTCACGGACGTCGATTCGGTCTATCCGTGCGATCCGCGCATTGTCGCGGAGGTGAAGGACGGCGAGGGCATTCCGACGATGACGTACCGCGAGATGCGCGAGCTCTCCTACGCGGGCTTCGGCGTCTTCAACGACGACGCGGTCATCCCGGCCGTCAAGGCGCGCATCCCGATCAACATCCGCAACACGAACCATCCGAGCGAGCCGGGCACGATGATCCAGCAGTCGCGGCGCGTCGTGCCGGGCACGGTCGTCGGCATCGCGTCGGCGGACGGCTTCTGCAACATCGTCGTCGAGAAGTACCTTATGAACCGCCAGATTGGCTTCGGCCGCCGGCTTCTGCAGATCTTGGAGGAGAACGGCATCTCCTACGAGCACATGCCGTCGGGCGTCGACTCGCAGTGCGTCGTCGTCAAGGGCCAGTACCTGCCGAAGGAGCGCGACCGCAAGATCATCAACGAGATCAAGGCGCAGCTCGACCCCGACTTCGTGACGATCGAGCGCGACCTCACGATGGTGATGGTCGTGGGCGAGGGCATGTGCTACACGCCCGGCATGCTCGCCAAGGCGTGCCTCGCGCTCGCGTCGGCGGGCATCTCGATGTCGATGGTGAACCAGGGCTCGTCGGAAGTGTCGTTCATGCTCGCGATCCGCACGCAGGACCGCGACGCGGCCGTCCGCGCGCTCTACAAGGCGTTCTTCGGCTAAGGAGACGGGCTTGAAAGTATGGCGTGGCACCATCGGTGCCACGCCATTTGTATGATTGCGGGGGCGGACGTCCTCGGCTTGGGTTTGAGGTCGCGTAGGAGGGCGGAATGAGGTGGCGAAGGTGCTGGGTCTGATGCGCGGGCGCAAACGAAGTTTGGTATAATACGGATGAATTCCAAATAGAGAAACGCTGACCATGACGCTTGCGCAAGAGAACCTGATTCTGTCTCTTATCGGCACGGAGCCGGACGGCTTGAAGCCGATTGTTATTTCCTTTTGGCAGGGGCGCTATTCGTCAACGCTCGTGCAAAACGTCCGTAAGTTGGGGCAGATCTGACAAGGAGGTCTTAAGATGGAAGAAAGACTTCTGGTGCCGAAGAACGAGATAGTCGTTTATCAGCCGAATGAAACCTTGCGACTTGAAGTCAGGTTGCAGGATGAGAGCATCTGGTTGCCGCAGCAGAAAATTGCCGATTTGTTCGGCGTGAAGAAAGCCGCAATCAGCAAGCATCTCAAGAATATCTTTGCTACAGGGGAGTTGCATGAGGAACTGGTTGTTTCCAAAATGGAAACGACCACTCGGCATGGGGCTATCGGCGGCAAGGTTCAGCATCATCTCATAAACTTCTACAACCTTGATGTGATCATTGCAGTTGGATACCGGGTGAACTCGCTTCAGGCGACCAAGTTCCGCATTTGGACGACGCAGATTCTGAAGCGGTATATCCTAAATGGTGTCGCGGTTGACGATAGACGGTATCTGGCCCTTTCCGGCGAGATGGATCGTCGCTTGGCATCGCATGACCGTCGGATTGTCGAACTGGAAGAGAAGGTTGATTACTTTGTACAGACCGCGCTTCCTCCGAAAGAGAAGGTGTTGCGCGACGGACAGATGCTCGATGCGCAGTTCGAGTTGACGCGCATCGTGAAGACGGCGCGGCATCGTATCGTCCTCATCGACAACTACATCGACGAGCGGACGCTGATGTTGCTGGGCAACCGCCGCGTCCAGGTCGATTGCACGGTCTACACGCTCAAGCCCAACTCGCCGAAACTTGCTCCGGCACTCGCCAATTACGCGAAACAGTATCCGTCCCTGCCGATTACGGTCAAGGGCTACCAGAAGTCGCACGATCGCTTCCTCATCATTGACAACACGGTGTGGCACATCGGTGCCTCGCTCAAGGATGCGGGTTCCGCGCTCTTCGCGCTGATGAAGATGGAACTCGATCCGTCTGTCATTTTGGCGTTGTTGCCGTGAGGCGAGGAAAATAGCCAGTTGTGTTGTTCAGTAGCGATCTGTAGGGGTTCGGGAGGGACGGCCTCTGTGCCGTCTGCACCGAAGACGGGCAGGGTGGTGTAAGGTTTGCGGCGTTCACGGAAAAGTCGAGAGGCCTAATACGCGGTTGCAGGGAAGTTTGGTATAATACAGGTGAATTTCAAGTAGAGAAATGTTGACCATGACGCTTGCGCAAGAGAATTTGATTCTGTCCCTGATCGGCACCGAGCCGAATGGTTTGAAGCCGATTGAGGTGCAGAAGCTGATGTTCATGTATTCAAGACTGGAAGAATCCGTCCCGTCTTATGAGTTCATTCCCTTTAGGCAAGGGTGTTATTCGTCAACGCTCGCGCAAGACATCCGCAAGTTGGAAGAAAAGCGGCTGTTAAAGGCCGTCAATCCCGAAGATAAAGACAAAAAGCGGTGGACGTTGACAGAATCCGGCAGAGTCCGCGTGTTTGAAAAGCGTGTCATGGCGGAGCGTCTTGTTCAGTTTCGTCGGAATTATCCGCATCGTGGTCGGGAACTCATCGCCGATGTTTATCGGCGTTATCCGTATTGGGCGATCAACAGCAAAATCAAAGATCTTGTGCTGGGAGAGGATGCTGAGGCGATGGCCAAGATTAGGACGGCTCGTCCAACAAAGATCGTGCCATTGGCTTCTATCGGCTATGAGGGACGAACACTGGAGGGCTATCTCAATGCTTTGATTCGAAATGGCATCAAGGTGCTGTGTGATGTGCGGAGGAATCCAATCAGCCGAAAGTATGGGTTTTCAAAGTCAACGTTGCAGAAAGCTTGTGATGGACTCGGCATTGAATACCGGCATCTGCCGGAACTTGGAATTCCGAGTTACGAGCGAACAGACCTTCGCTATCAGTCAGATTACGACGACCTTTTTGACCGTTATGAGAAGACAGTCTTGGCTCGACAGGGTGAAACGCTCGACTTGTTGGCGCGGCTGCTGGAATCTGAAGGCTCGATTGCCTTGACTTGTTTCGAGGCCAATCCGGCTCAGTGTCACCGCACGCGCGTCTTAAACGCGCTTACGGAACGAACGGGTGTTCAGTATGAACGAATAATTGAAATGCGGGAGTGTGCATGAGTCGTAACCAAAAGCAAAATAATGAAATTCGATTCATAGATCTCTTCGCAGGATGTGGAGGGTTGTCGGAGGGATTTATTCAAGCTGGATATACTCCTGTCGCGCATGTAGAAATCGATCAAGCCGCTTGTTACACGCTTAAGACACGAATGGCATATCACTGGCTGAAGCAAAATGATAAATTGGATATCTACCGTGACTATCTGAAGGGAACGTCTTCGCGAGATGAGTTCTATAAAGAGATTCCTCAAAAGATTCTTGATTCGGTGATTAACAAGGAGATTGGAGAGAAGACGTTGCCGTCCTTGTTTCAGACAATTGATGAAGACACAGGAGGCCAACCGATTGATTTGATTATAGGAGGCCCGCCTTGTCAAGCATACTCGTTGGTGGGACGGGCAAGAAAGTCAATGGAAGGAAATCCTCGAAATTACCTTTTCCGTTATTACATCAAATTCTTGGAACACTATCGCCCGAAGTGTTTTGTGTTTGAGAATGTTGTGGGCCTTCTGTCTGCAGCTGATAAAGACGGAAATAAGTATTTGGATATGATGATTGATGGTTTTAAGGATGCTGGATATATGACATCCTATGAGACCATCAATACCAAAGAACTCGGTATCCCACAGGCGCGGAAGAGGGTGATCATCATTGGGGTTCGAGGGGTACAAAAATTCAAATATCCCAAGCTGCGGGGTAAGCCGTTTAAGTATACGGTCAAAGAGATGTTGGATGGATTGCCGACTTTGTCTGCAGGTGAAGCAGCGAAGCCTTTTGATCTTCATGTGACTGGAGATTCCAAAGCGGCACTGAAGGCTACCAACGTGTTGGATGTGGAGATTCCTGTAACTCAGCATCAATCTCGTCCAAACAATGCGAATGACTTGGAGATCTACAGACGGGTGGTTGAACTTTGGGATAGGGAACGCAAACGGTTGAGTTATGAGACTTTGCCGAAGAGATTGCAAACACATACGAACCGTGAAGCGTTTAAAGATCGTTTCAAAGTCGTTGCGAATGATGAACATGTGTGCCATACAGTAGTCGCACACATTCACAAAGATGGGCATTATTACATCCATCCCGACATCAAGCAAAACCGTTCGATTTCGATTCGTGAAGCTGCGCGCTTGCAGACATTCCCCGATAATTATTATTTTGAGAGCCGTTCAAAAAGGCCAGGCCGGGCCGCACCTTATCGTCAGATAGGCAATGCTGTTCCGGTGTTGTTTGCGAGAAAAATCGCGGAAGCGGTTAGGAGGTTCGTATGAGAGACACGGCGGTATGCCATATCCGACCTGCAGGTCGCCACATTCTTACTATTGGTCGGGAACTTATCGCAAATGCTTCGACAGCGCTTTTGGAACTTGTTAAGAATTCGTATGATGCGGATGCATCAGAAGTGTCAATTAGCATTGAGGCTAAGCATGCAAAAAGCATAAGGGTTTCCGTGCAAGATAATGGACATGGAATGACTCGACAGACGGTTGTCGACAAATGGATGGTGCCTTCTACGGGAGACAAGCTAAATCGAAAGGTAAGCCCCAATGGACGCGTGTTACAAGGTCGTAAGGGAATAGGCCGTTTTGCGTCGGCTATTTTGGGCAATTATATGACGTTGGACACTGTCGCTGATGGTAAACGAACGACACTTTGCCTTCAGTGGGATATGTTTGAAAAGGCAGCCTACCTTGATGACGTCGAAGTCTTGATTGAGACGCAAGATACAACAGACGCAAATGGCACGTTGATTGTAATAGAAGGTGATTGGCAATTCCTTGCTCAATGGACGGTTGATCAGCGAAAGAAAGCCAAGCATGAATTGCAGAAACTAATCTCGCCAATTCCAATTCATGTGTTTTCCGAATCGCATGATCCGATTGATATTACTAATGACTTTAACATCAAATTAAGCGTTTTAGGGTTTGAAGAAGGCAATTTACAAGAGACCCTTTCGCCGATACATTTGTTTGAGTTGTTTGATTATCGCATCAAAGGGAGTGTGTTTTTTGATGGAACTTCCGACTTGATGTATTCGTGTCAGAAGGGGGATAATATCCAGGACCAAGAGGTGACCGTGAATTGTGGTGGCACTGGCTCTGGATGTGGGAATGTATACTTTGACATTCGGGTATATGATCGAGACTCGGATTCGATTGACGGATTAGTGCGAAGGAGCAAGAAATTCGGCAGTGAGTTTACTGGCAAATTGGATGCTCGAAATGCCTTGAATGAGTATAATGGGGTCGGTGTTTATCGCAACGGTTTTCGTATTAGTGAAATGGGCGATTCTGAGCATGACTGGCTGAATCTCAATAAACGACGCGTCCAGAATCCGACGATGCGGATTGGTAGCGATCAGGTCATTGGTTGTGTTCAAATTGAGTCAGAAGAGCAATCTGGTCTTGAAGAAAAAAGCGCACGTGATGGGTTGAAAGGTACGATTGCGTATGACAATCTCATTTCTTTGACACATCGTGTGCTTGCGTTGCTCGAAGAGCGGCGATATAAGTATCGTAAGAATACGGGATTGGGGCGGACTACACGAGGCGTTGGAGAGAAAATTCTTAAGTTGTCTGATTATGATGAGATTAAGGATGCCGTCAGACGTGGCGTTGATGAGAAAAATATCCCGGAAAAAAGCGGTGAAGAAATTATTAAACTTCTCGATAAAAAAGAACAGCAAACGGGTAAGTTAGTTGAGGAACTTAAAACGGCTATAGCTGTTTATCAAGGGCAGGCTACCCTTGGCAAGATTATGGGGGTTGTTCTGCATGAAGGGCGGAGACCGTTGAATGGAATGGTTAATGATATTCCTCATTTAAGACAGTATCACACACTTTACCTTAAGAGTCGCGAAGAGCGTTATTTTGGAAAGACAGATGAGTTGTTGCGCAATACCGAAGGTAATGTCGATAACTTTGTTGAGATATTTAAACGGATTGATCCTTTTGCGATTACTAAACGGGGGCCCCAGAAAGACGAGTCGTTGAAGTCAATTGTACAACAGGCAGAACAGTTGTTTGCAGTTGTGATGAGCCAAAACCATATCAGCCTTCAAATAACAGGCGATGAAGGCTTGGTATTTAAGTGTTGGCGAGGTGACTTGTTGGCGGTTTTTGCAAATCTATTGGATAACAGTATTTTCTGGATGATAGACAAACAATCGCCAGTAAAGAAGATAACGATTGATTTCCGTGGGGATAACCGGGGTGGGGCTTTCATTGAATACAGAGATACTGGGCCTGGTATTGATGTAGACCTGATTGAAGACCAGGTTATTTTTGAACCGAACTTTACCACAAAGGAGAACGGCATAGGAATTGGTTTGGCCATCGTTGGAGAGGCGGCGGATCGCAATGGTTTACAAGTAAGTGCAATTGAATCGGATACAGGTGCATATTTTAGGCTTGAACCGAAGCAGATGGAGGCATTATGAAAATCTTGATTATAGATGATGACGAGGCTGTTCTGAATCAATTTAATGACGCCATTGAGTTGTGGAATGGTGATAATTCAACAGATGCTTTCGATACGCCAGATTTTGTTCAGGATTTAGTTGGCGCAAGAAATAAAATTGAATCATCTGCGATATTTCAGTATGATGGTGTTGTGATTGATTTACGGTTTAAGGATAATACAATTGAAGGAGATAAACTTTTAGAGCTTATAAATCAAAGGTTGTTACGCGTCCCTGTCGTAGTTTATACGGGAACGCCCGATTCGGTGAAAGGCTTTTGTTTCAAGGTTTGCACAAAAGGGGAAGTGAATGCGGATGGCATCTTGACATGGTTCTCGGATGTCAAAATGTCAGGCTTGATGGCTGTCCTTGGTATGCAAGGCAGTATTGAGCGTACATTACAGGATGTGTTTTGTCGGTTCCAAGCCAAAAGCCTTGCTCGTTGGGCAGAATTGGGGCGGTCGTGTGGCGTGGATGCAGCAGAAAGGTCTGCGCTACGTTATATTCTGATGCATTTACTGGATTTATTGTATTGCAGTGATGGTAGGGTTTTCCCGGACGAAATGTACCTAAATGTGGATAAGACGCGAGATCTCAAGACGGGAGACATCATTAGTACGACAGATGAAAAAGGAGTTGAGTATTATTTGGTGATGTCCCCAGCGTGTGATTTAGTAGTACGCAAAACAGGGACACCAAAGACGGAGTCTGTTTTATTGGTGGGCATTGTATCGGTTGCAGAGGCTGCATGTAGAGGGTTAAGTGACAAACTCGCCTTATGGAAGAAACAAGGTGAAACAGAGGAGACGTGTCAGCGTAATACAGAGAACTTTTTGAAGAAATTTAGAGAACAGACAACCCTAGAATATGTTCATTTGGTTCCCATGATCAAAGATATGCCTATGCAGTATGTTGCTTTTCGTAAAGTTCTTCATCTACCATATGAAAGAATCGATAAGGAATTTGCCCGTATAGGCTTTCGCATTGCGCCGCCGTTCATGAAGGACATTCAAGCGCGTTTTGCTTCTTATTATAGTCGGCAGGGGCAGCCGGACATTGATTATTCACTTGAATATGGTAATTAAGTGAGTTTCGTTGATTTTGTGGAGACATGAAATTTACATTTATTGATTTATTCGCTGGTTGTGGCGGATTGTCCCTTGGTATGGAGCAGGCGGGCTTTACCCCTGTTTTTGCAAATGAGATTTGGGATGTGGCGGCTGAGACTTATCGTAAGAATAGAGGATTGTCCGAAAAAGAAGTGTTTGTTGGTGATATCAAGTATCTCGTCTCGCATCTGTCAGACTTTCCGATTCCAAAGAATGTGACGATGGTTTGCGGAGGCCCACCTTGCCAAGGGTTCTCTATGGCGAATCGGCAGCGTGTGATTGATGACCCTCGAAATCATCTCTACAAGTCTTACCTTGAGTTTCTTTCAAAGGTACGCCCGCTGTGCTTTGTGATGGAGAATGTACGGGGAATGTCTTCCAGAATCGACGAGATTATTGATAACTTTCGGTCGATGCTCGGAGATGAATATTCGTTTGCGTATTCATTATTGAATGCGGTTGACTTTGGAGTTCCGCAAAATCGTGTTCGTTTCATTTTGATAGGAAACCGAACAGGGGCTGATTCTTCTTGTATCTTTTCTGACATTAAATCAATGAAAGCTGCTGGGCATGTTTTACGTGACGCAATAGAGGGACTTCCAGAGCTCGGTCATAAATCGGGAAAAGGTAAGCGAGAGGAGGAGTCTGACACGGTTGGATATTTTGATCGTGCTTTTGAGTATCTTGAAACTCCTTACTACCAATTCATCAATGGAGAAAGACACCTGTCAAGATTGTATAACCATAAGAATCGTTATAACAATCCGAGAGATATTGAGATCTATACGAGGCTTCCGCAAGGAGGGAATTCGTTGCACCCGTCGATTTCTGATATCATGCCGTATGGGCGGCGTAATGGAATTTTCAAAGACAAGTACTTCAAACTTGAAGAGGATAAAGTATGCAAAACAATTACTTCTCATATGAAGTTTGATTGCAATATGTACATTCACCCGTGGTTCGCTCGAGGACTGACGGCGCGTGAAGCGGCTCGCATCCAGACGTTCCCAGATGACTTTGTGTTTTATGGGCCTCAGAATTCGTGGTATGGACAGGTGGGTAATGCTGTTCCTGTCAAATTGGCTAATGCAATTGGGAAAGGGCTAAAGAAACACCTATGAGACATGTTGAGCTCTTTTCTGGTATTGGAGGATTCCGACAAGCCATGCGTTTGTTAACGCAAGATGGGGGGCCTCAATTTAATTGTGTTGGATATTCTGAGATTGATGCGGCAGCAAACAATACATATCGCGCGAATTTTGATGTTACCAATGAAACGGCTATTGGAGACATTGCGACGTTTGTTGAAGATGATGTGCGTATGAATGCGTTGCGCCCCTTTCAACTTCTGACGGGGGGGTTCCCTTGCCAGTCGTTCAGTATGATGGGGGCGCAACGTGGGTTTGAGGATACTCGAGGAACGTTGTTCTTCTCGATGGTGCGATTGATTGAACATAGAATGCCGGTATTTCTTCTTTTAGAGAATGTGAAACATCTTCGGACGCATGATGGGGGAAATACATATCGTATTATTGTAAAAACGCTTGAGAGGATGGGATATTCAGTCCATTCGGACATATTTAACACTGCTAACTATGGCCTTGCCCAGACCCGAAATAGAATCTACATCTTTGCGACTTTGCGTAGGCTTCCCAGGGGCTTTGTCTTTAATGAAGAGCGAGTTAGAATGCATTTTGAAGGTTTGCATAATACATCATTGTTGAATCAGAAATGCACTGCTGACATCCTTGCCGAAGAAACTCCGGAAAAGTATTTCCTCTCGGAGAAATTGAAACGAACGATCTTGGCTAATGGGTCTGGAGGTTTTGTCGCCAAGTCTGAAATTGATTTACCCATTGCTCGCCCGCTCTGTGCAACAATGGCTAAGATGCATCGCGCTTGCCAAGATAATTATTTTAGTGAACAATTCATTGCTTCACATGGTGTTGACCGTTATGTCGGAGGAGTTGAGAACGCCGCTGCAGAACAGATACGTCGATTGATGCCCGAAGAGGCTTTTGCTTTACAGGGGTTTGACCCGGTATTCGTAGAGAATTCAAGAGCACAATTTGGAATAGCGGACTCAAACTTGTACAAACAAGCAGGCAATGCGGTGAGTGTCAATGTCGTTTATGCGATCTTGTCGTTTCTGACCGACAGTTTTAATTGGAGGTAGTGCTATGCAGATTTATAGGAAAGAACTTTCAGATACAGACTCCATCTATTGCGAGAAGCCAACAAATTCTCATCAATCGAGTATCTTTCTTGGCCCGACAGGCAGTTCTGAACTCTATGCATTGCTTGGCTCTGATTATGCGTCAGATATGGATTTGGTTATTGAGTTGTCAAGGGATAACTTACTGCTCAATGTGCTTTATCATTATCTTGATTCTGTCAAATATAAGAAGCGTGGAACGTCCATGGATTGGGAATTGGACAAGAGTTGGCTTTTGGGAAAGCAGTTGACAATCGGAAGAGTATTTAGGGGGGCGTATGCTCGTTTTCATGTTTCTGTAAACAAAGAGACGACGCGAACATACCTTAAAGGCATTACCTCGATTATTCCAGAGGAAGGTACGGAGAAGTTAGATTTCCGCGATTACCTCTTTTCGGGTGACGTTCTTGAAATGTGGCGAAAACCGGATAATTCTATCGTTGTTATTGTTGCGGATCGTGGCGGGAAAGTGGAATTGACAGGTGAGCAGCAAAAAGAGCCGATTCAAGAATCATCTGATTGTCTTTCCGTTGCCCTTAAACTTTTCCAACAAGGACGCGTAGAGAAGGCTCCTGCCGGGTGGGAGAGCTTTGATACTTGGGCTAAAGAGGCACGTGAGGCGTTTCAGAACGTTGATGAGGACAAGGCGAAGGATCCGAGTTTCGATTACTTGGGATTCATGCGTAAGTTCGCTATTTCCATACAAGTGGTGAATACGCAGTTTGCTGGGCATACGATTGACGAGAAAGCGGCTGTTCTCAAGTTCTTGCACGAGCAACAGACGGAGCCGAAGATTGTCACATGGTATTTCAATAGTCTAAATCGTCCAACGTTAAATGGTACAAGCATAAGAGGTATGGGAACTGTTACGGTGCTCTATTTTATGATGGAGCTTCATCCGAACCTTTATGCGGCATGGTCTGATATGACCTATGATTGCCTTACAGTGGTTGGCCTACACCGGGGCGTGGTGCCGAAGACTCTAACGCTCCAAAATTACGAAGATTGCAAGGCGAAGCAATATCAGATTCTTGTGAAGATGCATGAACTCGGAATCGGCAAGGCGGCAGATGACGACTCGCCCGCCGACTATCTCACCGTCAATGAATTCGCCTGGTGGTTGAGCGATGAAAAGAATCAGAATCTCGTGAAGGAGGAAATCATGAGCAAGCAGATGAAAAAGCCGAATGATGTGTGTGACATGAACAGCGACAAGAGCATTGTCGATGAACTGAAGGACAAAACGGATACTATGATGGCGCGGCTTACGGCCTCGCTCCTCACGAAGCCGTTTGTCATCCTCGCTGGTGCGAGCGGCACGGGCAAGTCCCGCATGGTGAAGAAACTCGCCTACATGACGTGTCGCGCCGACATGCTCCGAAATCTGCATGACGAGACGCCTGGCAACTACTGCATGATCGCCGTGAAGCCGAACTGGCACGATTCAAGCGAACTCCTCGGCTACAAGAGCGCGTTTGCGGGGCACGAATATGTCAGCTCCGATTTTGTGAAGTTCATCTTGAAGGCGTTTGCTTTCCCGAATACGCCGTTCTTCGTCTGCCTTGACGAAATGAATCTCGCACCCGTCGAGCAGTATTTCGCCGAATACCTGAGTGCCGTGGAGTCCGTCGGCAAAAACAAGGCCGATGAATGGGTGGGCGATCCCCTTATCCAGCGTGGCGAATTCGGCGGCGACGTTCTCAGCCTTGCGCCGGAGTATGAACTTCCCGGAACGGTTCGGACGGCAATCAACGAAAAAGGCCTGTTCATACCGCAGAACCTTTTCGTGGTCGGCACGGTCAACATGGATGACACGACGAACCAGTTCTCGCGCAAGGTGCTCGACCGCGCGATGACCATCATGATGAACGAGGTCGATTTCGGGACACTCAAAGATGGTGCCTACGAAAAGCTCACGAATGCTCTCCGCATCAAGAATGATGAAATCGAGAAATTCATTGACCGCCCGTCTTTTGCCGGTTCAATGTTGGATGAAGACTTTGAGGAGCTCCTAAACGGCATCAAGTCGGCCCTTGCCGATTCGCCGTTTGAGATCGGCTATCGCTTCGCCATAGAGACAGCCCTTTATCGCGAGGCGTTGGCGTTCCTGACGGGGAAGACGACGTCAGAAGGGGAAGGCGAGTCTGCAAAGGCAGCGCGTAACGAGCTTTCACAGATTGCGGTCGATCATCTGACGCTGATGAAAGTCTTGCCGCGCATGACCGGTACGCTCTCTGAACGGGATTCCGTTCTTAAGGATCTGAAAACGTTCTTGGGTTCGTTGGGGAAGCATCAACTTTCGGCAGTGATGTTGGAGCGGATGAAGAAGTTTGCGGAAAACAATGGAGGGTATATCTCTTTCTGGCCGTAAGCGATGGATGTCCTCACCTACAAAATTGACGGACTTGCCACGCTGACCATCTCCACCAAGGGGAAGGTCGCGGAACTGTGCGCCGATTATGCACGTCGGTTTGGGAGCGAACTTCACGTTGATTATCATGTCAGCCATCCGGGAACGTTGACGCTATTTGATGAGGCTGTCAAGGACGAGGGCGGCATTGTCGACGGGCGCATGGGGATGCCTGTCATTTTCGAGACTCCGAATTACTTCATCGACGTAACCTTTGAAAATGGCGTAGGCGTCAAGCCCGACTCCATGTATGTGCGGCATCATCTGGAAGATGTCGCCGGCAAGTTCTACGCGAGGGGATTAGACCTCACGGGGCAGCTGTCATTTGTCAACGAACCCGGCAAGTTCCGTTTTGAGGTTGGGTTTGCGCAGGGCGCTTGCGTTCGTTCTTTTTGGATCGAATTCTTGGTGGTGTCGACCAAGCTGAATGTACAGTCCGACTATTGGGAAATCCTTTCGCGAGTTGAGCGCGAAGACCGCAACATGATCTTTTCGGCCTATGCCAAGACGATCAACGACGTGACGGTAAAGAAGCGGGCCCAAGAGACAGGGGATTGGAGCTGGGCGGTTTATTTTGAACGTGCGCTTGATGAGTATGAGGAGGCGTTGAAACGGATCCTTCGGTTGCCGCATAAGGAAATGGTGATCCGGCACGACTATCGGCGTGCCGACCAGATTCGGAAATGGAACGTGCCGATGGTGCGTACGTTTGCGCGACTCCAAGGAGATTTACCTCGTCTGGAGGCGCATCGCTTCCATAACACGACAGTTGAGGACACATTTGATACGTCCGCGAATCGGTTTGTGAAGCGGACGCTCGGTGAGATGGGGCGTTGGCTCGCGGATGCGGTGCGGGCCGTTCGTAATGACAGCCGATATGCAGAAGTTTTTCGGCATTCCCTTGCGGCGCGGGCGGACAGGTTTGCGCAGTATCTGCATGCGCCGATGTTGAAGTCGGTTGGGCGGTATGCCGAGCCGAAGGGCGGCGATCTTGTCCTTCAGATGCGTCCGGGGTACGCCCAGATTCGCATCGTGTGGGAGCTGATGCATGCGCTTTTCACGACGGATGCAAACCTGTCGGGACGAAAGCTCTCCGTCGGCTTCAACTCGCTTGCGGCCCTGTATGAGTTCTGGTGCTTTATCGAAATGCGCGAAATCGTCCACGGACTTCTGGGGACGAGTACGTATGAATGTCGGACGGTCAATCGCGAAGGCCTTTCGGTCGCCAAGGTTCTGGAGGGGGCTCTTGAAAACGAAAGCGCGAAGGGCGTTCGCTCTTACGGCTGCCAGTATCTGAAGGACGGTGCGGTTGTTGCGGAACTCATGTTTCAGCAGTCCTACGGCCCGAACGAGCAAGAGGCGGTGCGCTACGCAAAGCCGTTCTATCAGCGCCCCGACATCGTGTTGCGCCTGTTCCAGAACGGACGGCCTTACACGTATCTCTTTGATGCAAAGTACCAATTGGAATGTTCGCCTTTCACGGACGCGAAAGATGCGGCGCCACGGGCGGCTTTGGATCAGATGCATCGTTATCGTGACGCGATTCTCTATCGTGAAGGCGACGTTTCACGAGATGTGGTCGGGGCGTTCATCCTGTTCCCCGGTGACGAGGAACGCCGAGAGAGCGTCTACGACTACGAAGATCTTATCGACGAGCAGAACATTGGCGCGTTCCCGCTGTTGCCAAAGAAACACGCGTGGTTGAAGGCCTTTTTGACACGCCTTTTGGCACGGGTGGCGTTTGGCGAGAGTTCCTACGCGGCATGGCTTGAGGTGGAAGCGATTCCACAACGATACCTTCGCTACGTGGAGGCTGAGACCGAGATCCTGAAGCCGGGGGCGCTCCTTGTCGCGAAGGGGTATCCGAAAGGGTTCGTCGAGGCAGTCGAGAAGAGGGGGCTGTGCCCATGGATTCTGCCGTTTGGCATGGTGGCAAAAGACATCCGCTTGGTGCTGTGCGGTTCGGTCAATGGCGTCGACAAAATCGTGCTGGATGAGGACGTTCCGCCGCGTGGCCCGATCTCGAAGTTTGAGTTGCTTGCGGAGTATCCTGAATTCGCCGCGCTGGAGCCGGAACCGCACGGCAGGGGGCGCGCATTTCCATGTGGCAACTACCACATTTGGAAGGTGAAGGAGATTGAGCATGGGAAGTAGGACATATAAGACGTCGAAGCCAGGGAGGACTTTGAGAGGTCGATGTCGTGTGCGTCTTGCCTGTCTTGTTTGTCCTGTCTCCCTTGAAAGCGAGGTCGCTTTAAATGCCTGAGATTCCGAAGATCGTCTTGCCGCATGGCGGCTACAAGAAGCTCATCGTCTATCGCAAGAGCGATGTCGTCTATGAAGGTACCGTTGCGTTCTGCCGCCGCTTTCTGCCGGCGCATGGCGATCGCACGGTCGATCAGATGACACAGGCTGCGCGCAGCTGCAAGCAGAACATCGCCGAGGGCAGTTCGGCTTCGGGTACCTCAAAAGAAACGGAAATCAAGCTCACCAACGTTGCGCGCGCAACGCTCGACGAGCTGATGGAAGACTATCGCGATTACCTCAAAAGCCGCAGCCTCGTCGAATGGCCGCGCGCGAGCGAGAAGGCCGTCTTCGCGCGGCAGTTTTCAAAGGAGCACAACGACTGGGATGACTGGCGGGAGATATTCGAGACGCGCCCTGCCGAGACGCTGGCGAACCTGATGTTGACCATTTGCAGTCAGACGAGCTACATGCTCGGAAAGATGATTGAGCGACAGGAAGAGGACTTCAAGCGGTTTGGCGGCGTGCGTGAACGCATGCACGCCGCACGGACAGCGGTGCGTGGCGAAGAATTCGAGAAGGGGCTTTACAGTCGCCTATCTGAGGCGAAGACGCCTGAAGAACTCGTTGCCAGAGTCACCGACCTGCGCCAGAAGATTGAGCGGGCGGCTTGGGGCATTCGGCGCAAGAAGGGCTGGGCGTGAACGTCGCGCCGAGAGGACGCAGATGACGGGAAGGACAAGCAGGACATATGAAGGACGCAGAAGACGCAGGGACCGCACAAGGCAGGGGGCACAGAAGTACGCGACACAGGGGCGAGAGCAGACGGTCGTTTGCGTCATCAGTGTCCTATGCGTCTTGCCTGTCCTGTGCGTCTCCTGCGTCTTCTGAGTCTTATTTCCCCCGAAGAATTTCAAAAAGCAAAAAGGAAAAATGACATGACATCTGATGACAGGGGAACTATGCGAGACAGCCGCGCAGTCGCGCGACCGGCTGTTGACAGGGCTTCGACTTGCCCGGTGAAGCCGTTTGACCAGGCCGAGGCCGACTACGCAGAACAGGTCGCGACGTGGCTTGCGAACCCCAACGCCTACTTTCGTGCGTTCGGGCCCGAAGCCCGCGCCTTTCAGGCCCGCAACCGCTCGGAGCGTCTGCGGACGATGACGCTCGTCGCGCCCGCCGCGAAACTGGTCGCCTTTCGTCCCGTGCAGATCAGCCTGGACGGCGTGCGCGAGCGGGTCACGTCGTGGGAGAGCCTGTTCGCCATCGTCTCGGCGCGGCTCATCGCCGCACAGCCCGGCGTCTTTGCCGCGTTGCAGGCGGCGGGCGAACTCGACTGGCTGGGCTGTCCGGCGGAATCCGCGCCGATTGCGGACGCCTTGGCGGCGGGGACGCTCAGACCAAACTTTGCGAGCCTGGACGAGGTTGTCGGACGTGTCCAGTGGCTCTTCCTCATGTGCGGCATCCGCCTGAACGAAGTCATCGTGCAGGTCGATCCGTATTCGGACGAAGAATGGAAGACGCGGCATGCGGAGATTCTGCGGAAGCGCGCGGACGAGCGGGCGTTCATGACCGGCCGCCGCGCGGCGCAGAAAGCCTGGGCCGAGGCCCACCCGAACGGCTTCTGACGCGGCGTCCCCTCGTTCGGGAACGGTCTATCGCCCAGCGACCGATAGTCAATCGTTTGCTTTCGCCCCGAAGCGCGCCGCACGTCGGCAAGCGACAGAACACGCGCGATGGGCCAATGATGCGGACGGCTGTTTCTCCAGCAGGGAGCGGATTATCTTTTTGCGAACGTTTATCAGCCCCCTTGACACGCCGTCGTGGTCGGCCAGTACCACGGCCCGCTTGGCGTCGCCACAATGGCCATCATCGCGCCCATCTGGAACCTTCTCTTCTCGCTAGGGCTGCTCGCGGGCATCGGCGGCTCGGTCCTCTACGCCGTCCGGCGCGGTGCGCGCGTCTCGACCGCCCCGGCCAACCGCTACTTCAGCGCCGCGCTCTTGATGGGCGTTGTGCTTTCAATCGCGTCCGCCATCGGACTCTTCTTCTTCGAGACGCCGCTCATTCGCCTGTTCGGCGGCGAAGGGGAACTGCTCGACCTCTCCCATCGCTATCTGGTGCCCGTCAAGTGGGGCGTGCCGCTGTTCATCTTCGCGAACATCCTGATGGCGTTCTTGCGCAACGACGGAAATCCGAAGCTGGCTACGCTGGGCGTGCTCGCGGGCGGCGTCTTCAACGTCTTCGGCGACTACTTCTTCGTCTTTACCTGCGACATGGGCATCTTCGGCGCGGGCCTCGCGACGGTGATTGGCGAGGCTATCGCCATCCTCGTCATGGCCTCGCACTTCTTCCGCCGCCGCAACACCTTGCGGCTGAACCAGCCGCTTGCGCCCGTCCTGTTTTCGCGCAAGATCGTGGAGGTCGGCTTTTCCGTCTTCCTCATCGACATCGCGATGGGCGTCCTCACGGTGCTGTTCAACCGCCAAATTCTCAAGTATCTCGGCACGGACGAGCTGGCCGTCTATGGCGTGATCGTGATGGTCGGCACGTTCGTGCAGTGCTGCGGCTATGGCGTGGGACAGGCGGCGCAGCCGATCCTTTCGCAGAACTACGGCGCCGGGGCGTTCGGCCGCGTCGCGCAGACCCTGCGGTATTCGGTCTGGACGTCGATTCTCATCAGCGTCGTCTGGCTTGCCCTGCTGATGTCCGCGCCCGATGCCTTCGTGCGTCTGTTCATGCGTCCGACGAACACGGTGCTGGCGGTCGCGCCCGGCATCATCCGCACCTACGCGCTGGCGTTCGTCTTCTTGCCATTCAACGTGTTCTCGACCTACTACTTCCAGGCGACGCTGCAGCCGCGCATTTCGTTCGTCGTCTCGCTGGCGCGCGGACTGGTCGTTTCGGGTGCGCTGATTCTCGTGCTGCCGACTCTCTTCGGCGGTGCGGCGCTCTGGTGGGCGATTCCGTTCGCCGAAGCCGCCGTGGCCGTCTACGCGATCCTTCCCCTTAAATCTTAGCCTCAGAGAGGGCACAGGGAGGGCGCAGAGAAACAGCCTTTTGTCCTTCGTGGAGATGCATGCGGTCGAAGGGTCTGCGACGCTGAACACATGCGCCGAAGAAACGCGCAGCGTTTCGTAGGGAAGGTCGCAAAGCGACAGTGAGCGCAGCGAACTGCCCGCAAGGGCCCGCGAGGCGAATGAGGAACGGAGTCGCGGAGAGCCAAAAGGACTCCGTGCCTCCAAACCTCCATTTTCTCCGTGTTCAGCGAAAGCAATTTTCTCTGGTCGCTTCCTCGCCCGATTTGACGGGCTTCGTCTGAACGTGGTATAATTCACGCTGATTTCATCGGACGGGATGTGCCTTGCCCGATGACGACCGCAAGGTCGGATGGCTCTTTGAAACGGCTGACGGGCACAGACGTCAGCCACCGGCTGAAGGTTTGGGCGGAAACAAGGCCTGTCGAATCGCAATCTGATTCGCGGGCCCGATTCCAGAAGAACCGACGGCAAAACCTTTACCTGCGGCTGCACACTGGGCCGAAAGGAGAAGGACTCGCGGAAACCCATCCGAGGCCCGCGAGGCGTACGCACTCTTGCGTATTTGGCTTTGATTGAAAATCGCCAATCTTCAGTAAAAAGCCGAATATGTAAGATGCGTCGCGTGTCGGTCACACGCGGCGTGTCTTTCTATTCCGTGTTTTTTACAGGGCGTTTGGCGATGCCTCAATCAGAACATCGATGTGAAGGCACGCCGTTCCTTTTCTGCGCCCGGCGACTGTGCCTTTTGTAAGGTGGGCGCGGAACTGCAAAGAAAGAAATTCATTCATGATAACGGGGGAACTTAATGGAAAACCACATGCGAGAAGTCCGCGCGTTCGGGTTGGGCAGATTGCGGGCTGCTTTAAGTCTGCAGCCCTGTTGGTTGGGTTGTGTATGCTTTCGATAGACAGCCTTGCCCAAAGTTGGCGGTATTTCGCGGCAGACGCGACGGACAGCCCTCAGACGGGAATCGCCTGCATCACGAACGGAAGCGAATGGGCGCTCGCCGTGAATGTTGTTGACGCCGAGGCGCACACATTGAAGATTGTCGGACGCGGCACGGCGGAGAACGCCTACCTGACCGACCCGGCCGCAGGCTCGACGCTAGACTTGCGCGGCACGGTCTCCGGCGCAGTCGAATCGGAAACGTGGACGATTGCCGCAATCGAGGAAAATGCCTTGGGCGCGGATGCGACGCGCGGCACGGCCTCGGCGGTTATCACGCCGGGCACGCTCGTCGGTGACGTGGAGCCGTGGTTTAAAGGGCAGACCGTTGATTCAAGTGGTGCAGTCGTCAGCGAAAGCGTGGCTGATTACACGTCCCTCACAATTGACGAGCCGAACATCACGGGCAGACTCAAAAAGCATTTGACGCCGCGCACGAAAGGCGACGTGAACTGGTTCATTCGCGTTCCCAAGGCGACGGCCATTGAGGAATGGGCATTGCAAGAGAAGAAGGAAGATGGCTTTCCAAAATCGACTGGCTCGTTTGCAGAGGATAGTTTCCTTTCTGTGACAAACGTCGCCGGCAATTCGATGGGCAAGCGAAATTGGAGCGGTCTCTTGAACCTGCCGGCCGTCGAGACAATCGGGTCATATGCGATTGGCGATATGTATCCTGGCTATCGTGAAGTTCGCCTGGGAGCGGAGTCACGTTCTGTCAAGGTGTTGGAGGGTGGGTCCTGCGGTTGGCTAACAGGGCCGACGAATCTAGTCCTTGGTCTTGCCGTCATCAACCGAATTGAGAATCAGGCGTTCTATAACTGGACAGGCCTGCGTCGTGTTGAATTCACTGGGGCGCCGCCGAACTTTGCGACGGCCGCAACAGTTGTCTTTTCGGGGGACAAAGAGAAATGCGTCACTTTCGTCGTGCCGCCGTCGGCGGCGTGGGCGGACTTCCTTGCGCCGTTCGCGGCGAGCGGCGACTTCATGCGCTGGACGGGCGATGAGATTCGCGCCTATCGTGAAGCGAATCCTGCCGGGCCGATCGTGATCGGCACGGTCGCCGCCAACGTGTTCCGCTGTACCCGGACGCAGTATCTCGCCGTGTCCGACCGCGTCAGCTCGTGGGTCGGCACGTTCGATTTCGACGCGGCGCAGGGCACGGTCGAGGCCGGCGAATTTGTGATAGACGATGCGGCGCCGTTCAACGTCGCGCTGTCGCTGACGGCGCGTCCGGCGGCGGGCGCGACGTTCGCGGGCTGGTATGGCGACGTGCCGGACGGACAATGTGCGGATGCGACGCTTGTCGTGCGCGAGGCCGATCCGTTCCACGCGAACTGGGTGTTCGTGCGCTTTACGCGTCCGTGGGCGCTGACGGCAGACGACGCGGACGCGACAAAGGCGGTCCTGGACAACGGCGTTTTCCGCATTCAGGTGACGGTCGACCCGGCGACGCGCGAACTGACGCTCGGACGCGGCGCGGCCTGTTCGCTTTCTGCGCCCGACAACACGGGCGACGGCATCCTCGACCTCGGCGGCTCGATCACGGACGCGGCAGGTCTCGCCTACAAGATCGTCAGTCTCGGCGCGAAGAAGTCGGCCCTGTCGTCCTCGGCCACGGACGTGGTGCCCGGCGCGCGGGTGCTCGTCACGCCCGGCACGTTGGCGGCGGTGGAGGCCGCGCAGCTCTTCCACGCGTCCGACAAGACGGTGCGCGCGACGTACGAGTCGGTTGTCTTTGACGAGCCGACGGCGACGGGCGGCCCATGCTCCTGGTTCTTTGCCGACCAGAAGAACCTGCGGCATGTCGTCTTTCGTTGCCCGGCGTGGACTTTCCCCTACACGATTGACGGCCTGTTCTACGGCACGCGCGTGTCCGAGACGGATGTCGGCTGGTGGAAGCTGGATGGCGTCAAGACGTTCGGCTCCGGCACGAACAACAACATGAACAAGGATTACAAGGCCAACGGACGCAAGGCGTGGCTGAAAGGCTCGCTGAAGCTGCCGTCGGTGTCGGTGATCAGTCCCTGCGCGTTCCAGACCAACGCCCTGGACGAGGCCTGGCTCGGACATGGCGCCTCGAAGTCGCGCGTGACCGAGATCAAGACCGGCGCGTTTCAGGCCTCCGACATCACGAATCTCGTTCTCAACGCCGCGCGCGGTCTCGTTGTGGGCGAGAACGCCTTTGCCGACCTGCCGAACCTGAAGGCCGTTACGTTCCTTGGCCATGTCGTGAGCGCGGACGCCTTTGCGGTGATTCTGGCGAGCGCGACGGCAGAATCGCCAGTTATCGTCTACGCTTCGGACGCCTACGGCTGGGGACAGGCCCCGTATCTCGCCGCGCCGATGGAGGCGGAACAGGCCGCCGCGCCGGCGGGCGAGACGGTGCTGGGCGTCTGGCGCGGGCCGGACGGCGCGGACGGCGTGCGCGCCTGGGTCTGCCATCGCGACAGCCCGTTTGCGCGCAAGGGCGTGTTGCTGCTTATTCGATAGTCTTACCACGGAAAACACGGAATGAAATCAGTTGCTGTCCTCATTGGAATCTGCTGCGCGGCGGTTGCCGCGCAGGCGGACGTCGTGCGGCTCGCGCCGATGGGGCGCATTCTCGTCCCGGATGCGGACGTGCGGCTCGTGCCGACAGTCTTCTATCCCGGCTGGATCTCGCGGACGCCCTATGGCGGCTACCGTCCCGAGGCGGACGGCTCGCGTCGTTGGCGGATCTCCGAAAAGTGGAATGCGGGCGACCCGAACAACGGCACCAACTTCCTCGGCCGCACGGCGGCGAAGGTCGCCGCCGACGGCTCGCTTGACGTCTCGGTCGCGCTGGAGACGGTCGCCCCCTGCGTCACGCAGATCGCGTCCGTCGTCTGCGCCCGTCTGCCGATGGTGCGTTACGCGGGCGGCCGCGCCGTGCTGGACGGCCAGGCGGAGAAGCCGTTTCCCGTCCTCTACGAGAAGGGAAAGATCGTCGTCTTCCGCGAAACGGTGCGCACAGTCGCGCTGTTCGACAGGGAGGGACGGCGCACGCTGACGCTGCGCTTCCCGCAGCCGACGCTCTGCTACCTTCAGGACAACCGCGAGTGGAAGGGCGGCGACGCGGAGAACTTCACGCTGCGGATCTCCTTCGACGGAAAAGGCCGCGCGCCGTGCCTCGTCCGGGGCGATGCGTTCGCGATGGACTTCAACCTCCAGACGCCGGGGCCCGTCGCCTACGCGTCCGGCGAGTACGTGGTCGAGGCGGGCGACGACTGGGTGCCGCTCAAGGCGATGAACGACCCCGTGCCCGGTTCGGCGCTCGACTTCTCGTCGGTCGTGCCGCATGGCGCGCCTGCCGGAAAGCACGGCTGGCTCGTCGTGCGCGACGGGCACTTCGAGTTCGAGAACCTCCCCGGTGTGCGGCAGCGGTTCTACGGCGTCAACTTCGTGGGCGACGCGAACTACCCGCCCGCGAAGGATGCCGATCGATACGTCGCAAACCTCGCGCGCATCGGCTACAACGCCGTCCGCTTCCATCATCACGACAACGGCCTTGCCGACAGCCGGGGCGAGCTGAAGCCGGAGGGCATGGCGAAGTTCGACGCGATGGTCGCTGCGTGCATCCGGCACGGCGTCTACATGACGACCGACCTCTACGTCTCGCGCAAGGTGGCCTACCGCGACATGGGGATCGACAGGCCCGGCTTCGCGAGCATGCGCGAGTTCAAGACGCTCGTCGAGACGCACGCGGGCGCGTTCTCGAACTTCCTCAACTACGCGCGGAACTTCCTCTCGCACGTCAACCCGCACACGGGGCGGCGCTATGCGGACGAGCCGGCGATGCCGCTCTACTCGCTCGTGAACGAGGGCAACAGCGCCAAGGAGCTGACGCTCGCGAACGAGCGCGATTTCGCGCGGCGCATGACCCGATGGATTCGTGGGGAAATGAAAAGCCGCATCCTCCTCACCAACATGAACAACTACGCCTACCCCGCCGCGTTCGACGAGGTGCGGGCGAACGAGTACGACTACGCCGACGAGCATTTCTACGTCGACCATCCGCACTTTCTGGAGGAGAAGTGGCAGTTGCCGAGCGAGCTCATGAACGTGAATCCGCTCATGCGCGACCGGCACGGGCTCTTCTGGGCGCTCGGCAACCGCCGCCGCATGGGGAAGGCGATGCCGTTCGTGATTACGGAATACAACTTCGCGGGGCCCGGCGCCTACCGCAGCCTCGGCGGCATCGAGACGGGCGCGCTCGCCGCGCGCGAGGGGCTGGACGGACTCTGTCGGTTCGCGTGGAGCCACGGCATCAAGGGCGTCTACGGCCCGAAGGCGATGACCTACTTCGACATGAGCGGCGATCCTCTTTCGCTCGCGGGGGAGCGCGCGTCGCTCTGCCTATTCCTGCGCGGCGACCTGAAGGACGGCGACCCGGACGCGCTGAAGATCGACGCGGAGACGGGCTCGCTCCGGATCGTGACCGACCGCACCTGCGGCGGCTTCGCCGAGGTGGGGACGGTCAAGGCCGGACGGCTGGAGGCGCGAATCGGGGGCGCGCCCGCGACGGTGTGGGCGAGCGCGGTCGACGCCGAGCCGCTCGCGACGTCGCGGCGCATCCTCGTCTGCCACCAGACGGACGTGCAGAATTCGGGCGCGGCGTTCGCGGACGACTCGCGTACGGTGCTGTTGCGCTGGGGCTCGCTGCCGCACCTGATGCGCAAGGGCCGGGCGGAGATTCTCCTCGCGGTCGCGCCGGGCGACTGGACAGTCTATGCGCTCGACTGCGCGGGCAACCGGCGCGGCGTCGTGCCGAGCCGCTGGCAGGACGGCCGCCTCGGCTTCTTCGCCGACGTCGCGCGTGACCCGTCCGACGCGACGATGAACTACGAGCTTGTCAGAAGATAACGAAGCATGAACGTGTCTGGAGGTAAAAGCATGAAACTGTCAATCCTGTTTGCGATGGCGCTGGTCGGCTACTGCTCGTCGTCAGCGCCGCTGATGACGCCGTGGGGCGAGCAGGTGACGAGCCAGAATGCGTGGCGCGAGTATCCGCGCCCCCAGATGGTGCGCAGCGGCTGGACGAACCTGAACGGCGACTGGGACTACGCCGTGACGAGCGTCACGAACACGCCGGGACGTCCGGCGAGATGGGACGGCAAGATCCGCGTGCCGTTTGCGATCGAGTCCGCGCTTTCGGGCGTGGAGCGTCTGCTGCAGCCCGACGAGTTCCTCTGGTACACGCGGCAGATCGTCTGCGCGAAGCGTCCCGGTGAACGCATCCTCCTGCACTTCGGCGGCGTCGACTTCCGCACGCAGGTCTTCGTCGGCCACTGCGAGGTGACGGACGTGCCGCACGAGGGCGGGCAGAACCCGTTCACGCTCGACATTACCGACTACGTGTCGGACGGCACGAACGAGCTCACCGTCTGCGTGTGGGACCCGACGGAGGACTTCGTCAACTCGCGCGGCAAGCAGAGCTTCGAGCCGAAGGGCTGCTACTACACGCGCGTCTCCGGCATCTGGCAGACCGTGTGGCTGGAGAACGTGCCGGAGACGCACATCGCCGGCTATACGGTCACGACCGACATCGGCCGGGGGACGGTGACGCTCGCGTTCGACGTCCGCAGCCCGGCGTTCGCGAAGCCGGAGGTGACGGTCGAGGTCGCCGGCGTGAAGGGGACGACAGTCGATGGCGAGGTGACGGTGAAACTGCCGCCGCCCGTCCGGCCCTGGTCGCCGGACGCGCCGAACCTCTACGGCTTCACGGCGGCGTGCGGCGCGGACATGGTGCAAGGCTACTTCGGGATGCGCAAGATCGAGAAGCGCCGCGACAAAAAGGGCATTTTGCGATTCTTCCTCAACGACGAGCCGGTCTTCCTGATGGGGACGCTCGACCAGGGCTGGTGGCCGGACGGCCTCCTCACGCC
>CAKURH010000016.1 GCA_934675625.1 uncultured Kiritimatiellota bacterium | reverse complement strand
CGTATATTATAGTATATGCGTATGCGAAAATCAAGCGGGAAATGTGGGGTGGCTGCATAAATATCTCGGTGCACCCCAAGCACACTTGCGTCCGATAAAGGGCTTTTGATATAATACCGCCACATGGACAAAAGCGAGAGCTGGAGTCCACCGGCTGGCGGAGAAGCCTCCGCTGTTGGCGAGGAGCAGTCCTCGCCTTCACTTTTCAAGAGGTCAGACTTGTCAAATAAGGGCATTAAGGAGATTAGCGTCTTTGTAGACGAATCGGGAAGTTTTGATCCCGATGCAAAGTCTTCGCAGTTTTACCTGGTATCGAACGTTGAAACGGCAAGAAAGGCGCATCGTTTTCTCTCGAATGGTGTCATTTCTCCGTAAATGTGATGTGGCGTATCGGTGCTTTGTCGTCGATAAAAGATTCTCTGTTGGGCTTTCGACGCTTCATGACAAGTTGCTTCAGCAGATTGTGGATTTTCTCTCGTCTCATGTTGTGGATTTCCAAGCGTATGATCTGCTAAAGATTTATTATGACAACGGACAGGCGGACGTACTTCAGATACTTCGGGAAGCTTTTGCGCTTTTTTCGTCCAAGGTCGAGTTTGTTGCAGAGGTGACGCCCGAGAAATATCGCCTCTTCCAGGCGGCGGATTTGATTGCTTCGATAGAACTTGTTCGTCTGAAACTTGAAACCGACGGACATATCTCTCAGGCCGAGAAGGATTTCTTCAGAGGCGTCCAGAATCTGAAGAAGAATTACATCAAGCCTCTTTTCCGCAAGCGGTATACCTGAAGCACAGCGCTGCCGCGCCTCGGCGAAGTCGGCAGGTAAGTGCGAGGCGAAACTCCCTGTACGAACTTTTTTGAGCCCGCTGCCGTGAGGCTCTTCTGCCGCGCTCAAAAAAATTGCGCAAAAGTTTCTCTCTGTCGGGAACAGTTCTGCTATACTATGCACAGTATGTCAAACTGTCATCAGAAGAACCGAAATGCCACGCGGGCGATTCGACGGATCGCTGGGCTTGTCCTTGCCGCAAATCTGTTCGCCGTTCTGCCCGTTGCCTTTGGGCGGGACGCTGCGCGCCCCTGTGAGAGAAAGGGCGTGGCGCGCCGCGACGTGGACGCGATGCACGCCGTTGGCATCCGCTGGGTCGTGCTGACGCCGAACGTCTGGCAAGAGCGCTACTGCTCGACGCGCCAGTTTGCGGACTTCGAGAAGTCGATCTCCGACTTCGAGCTGGTGGACATCATCGACTATATCCACGGCAAGGGCATGCGCGTCCAGCTGCGCCCGATGCTCGAATGCCATGACGGCACGGGGCGGGACGGCGTCATCGTCGGCGAGGACGCGTCGCGCGTGTCCGGTCGGGTGCGCGGCTACTGCCGCGCGTGGTTCGACGCTATGCGCGCGCGAAGCGTCTGGTATGCGCGCCTCGCCGAGCGGACGAAGTGCGACATGTATTGCCTCGATTCCGAGTTTGACCGCTTCATCGACCGAAACGACGAGTGGAAATCCGTCGTCGCCGCCGTGCGCAAGGTCTATTCGGGTCCTGTCACGAGCTGCCACACGATTCACATCGGGCCCTTTGACTGGGAGAAGGTCGTCTCCGACAAGAGCCACTGGTTCTACGACCTCGACGTGCTGTCGGTCAGCGCCTATGTGCCGGCGCGTCCGCAAGGCTGCACGAACGACCTGTCCGTGGCGGACATGATGGCGAACTTGGCGCCGCTTCGGGACAAGTTGCGCCGCGTCGCGAAGATCTACGGCAAGCCGATGATGTTCGGCGAATGCGGATGCGGTGAGTGCGCCTGGCCTTTCGTTTGTCCCTCAACCCGAAACGGTGGAGGTTCTCCGCCGCTATTACAAGGAGCTGAACCAGCGATGAAAGAAATATGCGAAAAAGTTCAATTGTTAGGAAAAAACAATAACTGCGCCAGTGGCGCGCCGCGCGCGCGGCCGAGCGCCTGTGCGGCGACCGGTGAAAGGCCTTCAGGACTTCAGGTGAGAGTTGCGTGGCGGTGCGGAATTTGGTATCATTACCACCAAATGATGAGAAGGCTGTGTTTCGAGAGCATGGGGCGTAAAGCCCTTGTCAGGCGCGGCAGGAGCCGTATGGGCGCGTTCGCACACGGTTCCAATACCCCCCCCCCATCTATTAGCCAAGGCCTCTGAGGGCCTTTGGACGGCTGCCGGTGCGACGCCTGTTGACGTCGTGCAGAGATTCGTCTTGTACAGAACTCACTGTGCATTCGTTGCGAGAAACAAGTAAGGAAGAGTCACATGGAAATCGGAAAAACCTATAAATCTGTTGTTTGCCTCTGCACGGCCGCGATGAGCCTCGTCGGTCTGCACGCGGAAGAGACCATCGTCCCGATCAGCCATGCGGTCGGGCGCGTCTCGTGCACGACCGACACGGTGCTTGTGCCGCAGACGGACGCGGCAGACGCCTTGCCGGACGTCGGCGTCGAACCGATCTTCTGGTTCGACTGTTCCGAGACGTCGGGCTGGACGATTGACGCGGCGACGCGCGAGGTGACGGTGATTCCCTCGAAGACGGGGAACGGGCGGACGCTGGCGACGGCATTTGCCGATGCGGGTAATTGGACGGGTTGGTCGGACGGCATGCGTCCGCCGACGGGCCCGGTTCTTTTGGAGAGCCTGCCGGATCTTCAGGGCGGCGCGGCGCTCGACTTCGGCGCGCAGGGCTCTGGGCGCGGCCTCGTCTTCAGCCCGGTCGGCGGCGTGAACGACCTCCAGGGCATCGGAACGGTTGTCGCCGTCTACGATTCGAGTGCGTCCGGCGGTTGGATTCTTGGCGGCGGCACCTGCAACGAGCCGTGGAAAAGCGGCTGGAATCCTGACGAGACGATCGATCCGAAGGGCTACTACTACCGGCGCGGCTCGCAGGTGACGACGGCGGAAGACGAACTTTACCGCAATCCGATTCTTGACGTGGCGTCCAACGCCAAGTTCTCCTTCGCGGCGCCCCCGTCGGCGATCAACGGCGTCATCTGGCAGAACGGAGTCCCGACGACACCGCATTTCGCGGGCTTTTCGGGCGGCTGGGAACTGGTGAGCTTCATGCCAAAGGACTCCGACGGCTACGGCTTCGCCCTCTCGGCGACGGGCATTGGCCTGGGCGACACGCGCCCGGACGGCCTCGCCACGTCGGGCGGCATGCGCATCGCGGAGATGATTTTCTACGGTCGCAACCTGACGGATGCCGAGCGCGAGAAAGTCGAGGCCTATCTGGCGAAGAAGTGGTTCGGCGTGCATCATCCCGGCTTCGGCGGCCACGCGCGCGTCGGCGACATCCGCCTCAGTTCGGGCTCGTGGCCGAAGGGGCTGAACCTGACGGCGGACGTCCCGGCGGACGAGACCCTGGCGGTCGAACGCCTGCGCGGCGGGCATGGCCGCGCGGCCTCGGCGGCAGACGGGTCTGCATCGACGGCGGCAGACCCGAAGCTGACGAAGCGCGGCGCGGGCACGCTGGAAATCGGCGACGGCACGGAGAACGGCCTTGACATCGAGCTTGAGGCGGGGACGCTCGCCTTTGCCCGCCGGGCGATTCCCGCCGCGCTGCCGCCGAAGCCGTTCCTGCATCTCGACGCCTCGGCCCTTCCGGCGGACGCCTACGAGACGAAAGACGGCGTCCGCTATGTCACGGAGTGGACGCCGGCCGAAGGCCTGGCGTGGTACGGAAACGCGGTGACGCTCTCGGCGGCGGCGGTTGCCGACGTGACGGCGCGGCCCGTCTACGTGCCGGACGCGCTGGGGCCGGGACGCGGCGCGATTGACTTCGGTAAGGCCGGTTCCGGGCGGCACTTCCTCTATGTCAAGGCGTCCGACAAGTCGAGCCTGGCGGTCAAGGGCGTGACGACCGTCATCGCCGTCGTCAACGTCGAAGCGGGCGGCGGCACGATTACCGGCGGGCTGGGCTTCTTCGATCGCGGCGCGACGCCGGCGACATGGTCGGCGCCGGTGCTGAGCGACTCCGCGCCGCATCCGGCGGCGCACCCGACGATCACGCCGCGCATGGGCAAGGCCTACATCGACGGCATCGAGACGCCGGGCGCCGACAACTACCGCTATCCGGGCTGGCATCTCGTGGCCTTTCAGACGGCGGGGTCGCAGCTGACGCATTTCGGCGGCCGCGACGCTGCGACGGCGGGCGGGCTCAAGGTCGCGGAGGCCGTCCTCTATGACCGCGTCCTGACGGAGCGCGAACTGAAGGACGCCTGTGCCGTCCTGAACGCCAAGTGGTTCGGGCGCGCGATTCCCGGCTATGCCGGCCCGGGCGGTGCGGCGGCGGACGAAAGCCGGAAGGTCACGCTGACGGGCGACGCGACGCTATCCGTCGAGGGGGCGGGCGCGGCGCATGTGCCGACGCTGGCGCTCGGCGGTCGGACGCTGACGAAGACGGGCGCGGGCACGCTGGAAATCGATGCCGTCACATCTGAGAGCGGCGGCACGCTCGCGCTGCAGGAAGGCACGTTCGCGGTCGCGGCGGACGGCATCGTCAGCGACTGCCAGATGGCGTCCGGGGCGGCCTTCCACCTTGACGCGACGGCGGACGAGACGCTGTCGGGCTTTACGGAGAACGGGTATCGCTATGTCTCCTGCTGGCATGACACGGGTTTTCGGAACGCGGCGTGGAGCACGCGCACGAGCTTGAACCTGCCGTGGGTGACGACGGCGGCGGACGATCTCGCGGGCCTCACGGGCGAGAAGCTGGCGGCGGTAGACTTCGGCTCGACGGAGGCCGATCAGCGGTGGCTGAACTTCGGGCGCTCGCTCGATTCCGTCCGTGCGGCGTTCGTCGTGTGGCATCCGAACACGGCGCACTCGTCTCTGCTCGGCTCGTCCAGCGCGAGCGGCGAGGCGTTCAACGGCGACTGCATCTCCTTCCTGCGCAATCCGGATGGCGCGCTGTTCACCGGGCATTTCGGGGCTTGGTCGGCGCGGAACGGCACGGTCTATCGTGACGGTACGGAAATTACGGGCGCGACGTCCATTGCCTCGGCCTGGCAACTGATCGAGGTCTACCCGGTCTCGACGGCGCATGCCTCGGCGCTTGGCTGTGACCGAGGCAACGAGACGAGCTTCGGCAACAAGGCGGAACGCGGCTCGCGCTATGCCGAAGTCATCCTCTACACGCGCGAGCTTACCGAGCGCGAGCGCGTGGCGACGCGCAACTACCTGCGGCGGAAATGGTTTGGCGCCGAGGCCCAGCCCTTGCCGAACGCGGCGGGCGAGGTGCGGCTGCCGACGCTTGCGGTCGCGTCGGGCACGACCGTCCAGACGGATCGTCCGCTGGCCGTCTCGACGCTCGTCGGCGAAGCGGACTTCGCGAAGCGCGGCGATGCGCGGCTGACGGTTACGGCTTGCACGGCCTATACGGGCACGGTTTCCGTGGCGTCCGGCGAGCTTCGCCTGACGGGCGACGCTTCGGTTGCGCCGCCGCCGTGTGCGGACGCGCTTGTGCTGCGGCTGGATGCCAATGTCGGCGTCGAAACGACGACGGATGACGACGGCGTCGAAACCGTGACGCGCTGGAACGACGCGACGGGCAACGGCTGGGCGGCGGTGCCGGGAACTTACGGGGTGAAGGGCGAGCCTGTCCTTCAAGGCTGTTCGCGTTTCGGGCGGAGCGCGGTCTGCCTCTCCGCCGAGAACCAGGTCTACATGTCCTTTGTCAATCCCGACGGGACGAACGCGACGGTTTCGGGCGTGCGGAGCGCGTTCTGGGTCATGGACACGTCGGCGGGCGGCGGGTGGCTTCTGGCCGGCGGAAAGGGCACGGGCACGACGGAGAACCTGAACTTCCATCGCGGCGGCGACGGCACCGCCACCAACGTCGCGAACGCCTTGCTGCTCGGCTACCATTCGCAGACCTCTCTCCGAAGCGCCAGCTGGCGCGTCAACGGGGCTTCGGTCGCGGCGACGACCGAGCGGACGCTGACGGGCGGCTGGGACCTGATCGAGATGAACATGGTGGACGCGAACGCCGAGGCGACATCCGCCGAAGGGCTGGCGGCCGACGGGCGCAGCCTCCACGGTGGCGGCAACTACGAGCGTTCGGGCGCGCAGACGATCGGCGAAGTTCTCCTCTACAACCGTGCGCTGACGGAAGACGAGCGGTTGGCGGTCGAGGCGTACCTGCGGGCGAAATGGCATGTCCCCACGACACCGGACGCGTCGGGCATTTCCGTGGCGCTGGCGCCGGGCGGCCGACTGGATCTCGGCAATCGTCGGCGTCCGCTCGAATCCCTGACGGGCTCCGGCACCGTGACGAACGGTTGCGTGTCCGTGGCCGCGCTGTGTCCGACGGGCACGCTGACCGTCGCCGGCGACGTCTGCCTGATGGACGGCGGCACGTGGACGGTGCGTCTGGACGGTGAGGCGTCCAGCCGTCTGGCCGTGGCGGGCTGCCTCAGCGTGGGCTCGGCGTTGACGGTCGCCGTCGAGGGGCTGGACAATCCGATGTCCTTCTACGGACAGGACATCCCGCTCGCCGAGTTCGGCTCCGTGTCGGAAACGACGAAAGCGAATCTTCGGACGGCGACGGTCACGGGCCTGCCGGCGGGCTGGCCGGCGCGCGTCTTCGCGCGCGGAAAGACGGTTTTCCTGCGCCTCGGACGGCGCGGCGGCTGCATTCTCATTCGATAACCGACAGCATGGACAACGCAATCATGGATCTGAAGACACTTGCATTTCTCGCGGCGGCCGCCGTCTCGTGCGCCGCCACTGCCACGCCGGCAATCTACCCGCACTACATGGACCCGCGCCGCCACCCGGACGAGACGCGCCGCACGGTGAAGCCGCCGGACCGCGCCCAGTTCGGCAACCGCCTTCAGTTCACGTCCATCCGGAATCTGCCCGGCGATTCGACGTGGCGGGCGGAACTCGACAAGTACGTCGTCTCGAACCGGCTCGGCAACCTCGTCTGGGCGAACCTGAAGGTGCTCGGACACAAGGAGCTGCCGGAGATCGTCGCCGAGATCAGGCGGCGCGGCCTGTGGCTGTTCGACGTCTGGGGCTACCTGCCGAGCGGCGGGGCGCAGGGCGTCGACGGGCTCTGGCGCATGCCCGAGGGCGTCGGCGAGATGCTGGAGCGCGAACTGGGCGACCGCTGGCTCGGCATGGACAACGGCGAACAGGACGGGCGCTGGTCTGGCCACGGCGTCGGCGCGCCGGACCGCTTCGCCCGGATGCTGTCGTTCCAGCGCTACTTCGAGCACATGGACAAGACGCTCGGCAACAAGATGGCCGCGCTCGTCTCGCTTAACTACGGGCACTACTTCCTGCGCGAGAACTGCTACACGATGCTCGGCGCCGAGACGGCGCAGGCCCTCCCGAACAGTCAGGTCTACTACTCGTTCATCCGTGGCGCGGGCAAGCAGTACGGCGTGCCGTGGTATGGCTGCGCCTCGATCTTTAACCGCTGGGGCTGGAAGTGCTATCCGGACGTCGAGCGGCCCGACGCGGACAACGGCCCCGAAAAGGGCGCGTCGCTGGCGCTCCTGAAGAAGCTCATGTACACGCAGATCTTCTACAACAGCCTCGCGTTCGGCTACGAGGGGTCGTTCTTTCGCGGCGGCTTCTCCGGCGCGGGCGGCCTCTCGCCGATCGGCGAGCTGCAGCAGGAGGCGGTCGACTGGATCGGCCGCCACGGCGATCCCGGCGTGATGGCCGTTCCCGTCGGGCTCGTGATCGACAGCGCGCGCGGCTGGTGCTTCCCGCGACACCTCTACAGCGGCTGGGCGAACGTCTGCTGGGCGGGCGTCCCCTTCGAGCGGAGCGACTACTTCACGGACGGCGTCCTGAACCTGCTCTATCCCGGCTACCAGGATTCGGGCTTCTTCCGCGACGAGCGCGGCTTCAATTCGCCGACGCCCTATGGTGACATCGCCGACTGCCTCCTGTCGGACGCGCCGCTTTGGGTGTTGAAGCAGTATGCGCTGCTCGTGCTCGCGGGCGAGATCCAGCCGTCGGACGAGTTCCGGGACGCGCTCGCCGCCTACGTCGCGCAGGGCGGGAAGCTCGTGCTGACCGAGGGCAACCGCCGCGCGCTTTTCCCGGCGGGGCTCCCGGCGGCGGCGAACGGCGGCCGCGTCACGGTCATCGCGTCCGACTGGGGCGTCGCCGAGCAGCCCGTGGCCCGGCAGGTCCGCTATCCGGTCGAGACGCCGTACTTCAGTCCGTATCCGCTGACGGACGCGGCGCGGCGCGCGCTGGACGCGGCGTTCCGCGACGTGGCGCTCTTCACGACGGCGGCAGACGGCCAGACGAACGGGCTCTCGGTCGTCACCTGCCGGCGCGCGAAGGGCGACTACACGCTCTGCATCGCCAACAACACGTGGACGGAGCAGCCGCTGCGGCTCACGTCGCACGTCGGGCGTATCCTGTCCGTCGAGGAGCTGCCGACGTCGTGCCGCGAACGCGCGGCGCGGGGCTTCGCGGCCGAGACGGTCACCAACCTCGTCCTTGGCGCAGACACGCCGACGACCGTCGCGGCGGGGGGCACTCGCATGCTGCGCGTGCGCACCGAGGAGACGCGCCTGCGGGTGCTGGCGGAAGCCGCGCCGCCGGCCAATCCGAAGCTGCGCACGCTCTACCTGCGCGCCAACGAGCCGATCAAGGAGCAGCTGCTGCGCCGCCCGACGTTCTTCCGGCACTTCGACTCGGTCATGGTCGGCTGGCGCTACGTCTTCACGCGCGACGACGAGGCGCTGGAGGATGAGCGAAACTGGATCCGCCTCCAGGGCCTTGACGTCCTCGTCGACTTCTCGGACGCGACCGACGCCTATCCGGGCTACCGCTGGACGGACCACATCGCGGAGGAGCGCGCGCGGTCGCAGAAGGCGTTCGGGAAGTTCCTCCGCAAGTGCGCGATCCTCGGCGTGCGCGAGGTCGTCGTCGCCGGCCACAGCCTGTCGGACATGGGCGAGCGCGCGGCGGCGCGGGCCTCGTACCTCCGCAACCTCGGGGCGTTTGCGCGGGCGGCCGGCGAGAAGGGGATTGTCGTGCGCCTGCGCGACGACGTCTGGGACCTGCAGGAGCTGCCGCGCGACTTGGCCGCCGTCCGCGAGCCCAACCTGAAGGGGGCGCATCGCCTCGCCGCCGTCATGTACCGCGAGCGGGACGTCGCCTCGGCCGTCGAGAAGACGGGCGGCGACTGCTGGTTCCTCGGCGTTGCCGAGGACGAGAAGGTCGTCCCCGACGCCTTCTTCAAGATGTTCGGGCGGCTGGCCGACTCGCCGCGCGGCGACCTCAAGGACGCGCTGCGCGCCATATGCGCAAAAGGAGGCCGCGTGATCTTCGACGCCTTCTACCCCGACGTCGACGCCGAATATCGTGACGCCCGCCTCGTCGAAGCCTTGAAGAAAGGCGAGTGACGAACCGCGAAAGAAAAGATTGAAGTGAGAATAAAAAACCGAACCGCGAATCGAAATGAAAACGAAAACGAAACTGTCTGTCCTCTGTCTGCTGTCGCTTGCCCTGTGCGCCTCGGCTCGAGCCGAGGCGACGAAGCCGCTCAAGCGGATCTTCGCCGAGACGCCCGAACAGAAGGCCGAGCGCCTGTCGTGGTGGACGCACGACCGCTTCGGCCTGTTCGTCCACTTCGGCCTCTACGCGATCCCGGCGCGCGGCGAGTGGGTCAAGAGCCGCGAGAAGATCCCGGACGACGTCTACGACCGCAAGTATCTGGACCGCTTCAACCCCGACCTCTTCGACGCGAAGGACTGGGCGCGGCGGGCCAAGGCGGCCGGCATGAGGTACGCCGTCCTGACGACGAAGCACCATGACGGCTTCGCGCTGTGGGACACGAAGGTCTCCGACTACAAGATCACCAACACCGCCTTCAGGCGCGACCTCGTGAAGGAGTTCGCGGAGGCCTTCCGCGCCGAGGGTCTGCGCGTCGGCTTCTACTTCTCGGTCATGGACTGGCATCACCCGGACTACAAGCTCGACTACAACCATCCGCTGGCCCCGGAGGGCGGGTTCACCGACGAGAGCTTCGCGAAGCTCAACGAGGGCCGCGACATGAGCCGCTACCGCGCCTTCATGTTCGCGCAGGTGCGCGAGCTCCTGACGCAGTACGGCCGCATCGACATCATGTGGTTCGACTTCACGCCGACGGGCAAGTACGGGAAGACGGCGGAGGACTGGGACGCCGTCGGGCTCCTGAAGATGGCGCGTTCCTACCAGCCGTGGCTCATCATCGACAACCGCCTCGGCCTCACCGACTATGCGGACGGCGGGGACTTCGTGACGCCGGAGTGCATGAAGGTGCGCTCATGGCCGAAGGTCAACGGCGTGCGCGTCCCGTGGGAGACCTGCCAGACGCTGGGCGCAGGCTGGGGTTACGACTGCCGTCCCGGCGCGCGCTGGGCGGACGTGCCGCAGCTTCTGGAGCTGCTGATCGACACCGTGGCGCACGGCGGCAACCTGCTCCTGAACGTCGGGCCGACGGCGCGCGGACAGTTCCCGAAGAAGGCGTGCGAGCGGCTGGACGGCTTCGCCGAATGGATGGGCGTCCACGCGCGCGCGATCTACGGCTGCACACAGGCGCCGGAGGGCCTCGTCGCGCCGCCCGGCACGCTGCTCACCTACAACGAGGGGACGAACCGCCTCTACATCCACCTGCTGGACTACCCGCTGAACCGGCTGCCGCTCACGTTCACGGACAAGGTCGCGTTCGCGCAGTTCCTCCACGACGGGCGGGAGCTCACGGTCGGCTACATCCCCGATTGGCAGAAGCACGAGCACATGGGCGCGAACCCGGAGGACGACACGGGCTTCCTCGAGCTGCCGCTCGAACGCCCGGACGTTCCGCTCCCGGTCGTCGAGGTGTACCTGAAGTGAGATTGTCGTCACCCCCAATTTCTGGGGGGTAGACGGGGGCGTGGCGGTGGGGTATAATCCCCACCATCATGATTCGAGTCTCGACACTTGCGTTCGCCCTTGCGTGGGGCGTTTCTTCTTTCGCTCGTCCTCTGAACGAGGGCTGGACGGCGGACGGGATTCCCGTCACGCTGCCGCATTGCTGGAACATTGCGGACGGCACGGACGGCCCGACCGACCCGAAGGCCAACAACCATGACTCGGTTGCAGGGACGGGCTATGCACGCAAGAAGGTCGTCTACCGCCGCGCGCTGCCGCCGCCGACGGACGCCGCCCTGAAGCGCTACCTGCGCGTGCACGCCGCGTCGATCCACGCCGTCGTGAAGGTCGACGGACGCGAAATCGGCCGCCACGCCGGCGCGTTCACGGCCTTTACCTTCGCGTTGCCGCCGGACGGGAAGAATCTGGAGATCGAGGTGGACAACTTCTTCGACCCCGACGTGCCGCCCATCGGCGGCGACTTCACGATGTACGGCGGCCTCTATCGCGGCGTCGAGCTGATCGAGGCCCCGCCGTCCCGCGCGTTCGCCGCGGCGGACGGCCTTTTCGCGGACGAGCTGGCCGCGCCGACGGATCTGCCGCGCTACGTGTTCCGCGAAGACGGCTTCTACGTCGACGGAAAGAAGACGTTCCTGCGCGGCGTCAACTACCATCAGGATCGCGAAGGCAAGGGCTGGGCGATTTCGTCCGAAGACGAGGAGGCGGACATCCGCCTCATCAAGGCGATGGGCGCGAACGCGATCCGCACGAGCCACTATCCACGCAGCGAACGGTTCTATGACCTCTGCGACAAGTACGGCCTTTACGTCTGGACGGAGATTCCGCTCGTGGACGCGACGACGGACTCCGCCGCGTTCCGCTCGAACACGCTGCACGTCGCGCGCGAGATGGTGCTCCAGCACCGTCGCCACAAATGCATCGCGATGTGGGGGCTCTTCAATGAGCTTTATTTGAAGAAGATGCCCGACGGACAGGCCGAGCCGCTCGTGCGCGAGGTGAAGGAACTAATCCGCTTGCTCGATCCGCGTCCGACGGTCGCGGCGAACTTTCGCCAAAAGCGGCTGGAGCTGAACGCGATTCCCGACGCGCTCGGCTTCAACCTCTATCCCGGCTGGTACAACGGCGAATCGTCCGAACTCGGCGAACGGATTGAGGCCTGCCGCACGCTCAACGGGCGCACGACGGTCGCGGTGTCCGAATATGGCGGGGGCGGGTCGCTTGGACAGCTGATGCCGACGCCCGACTTTCGTCCCGAACCGGGCGGCAAGTTTCATCCGGTCGACTACCAGCTCAAGCACCACGTCGCGAGCTGGGCGGCGATCAAGGCGAACCCACGCGTCTGGGGCGCGTTCGTCTGGGTGATGTTCGACTGCGGCAGCGACAACCGCCGCGAGGGCGCGCGCGATGGCCTTAACGACAAGGGCCTCGTCGCCTTCGACCACAAGACCCTCAAGCCCGCCTACGAATTCTACAAGCGCGAGTGGGGTCGGCTGTCGAAAGAGGCGGCACGGCGCGCGGTGGTTGTGGCGACGAACGACTTCCAGAAGGCGATTGACGCGGTTGCGGCGGCGGGCGGCGGCACGGTGCGCGTGCCGTCGGGCGAATACGTGACGGGCGGCGTGCAGCTGCGGAGCCACGTCACGCTGGAGCTGTCCGAAGGGGCGCGGCTCGTCTCGAACGGCGACCTCGCGACTTACGCCCACCGCCGCGCGCTGGTCTACGCCGAGAACGCCGAGGACATCGCCCTCGTTGGCAAGGGCACGGTCTGCGGCTCCGGCGGCAAGTTCCCCATGCGCGACAACGCGCCGAACCGTCCGTTCAACGTCATGTTCATGAAGTGCCGCGACTTCCGCATCGAGGACGTGCGGCTCACGGACGCGGCGGCGTGGACGTGCAGTCTGCGGGCGTGCGAACGCGGCGTCGTGCGCGGCGTGCGCATCTTCAGCCACGCCAATTCCAACAATGACGGGCTCGACATCGAGGCGAGCGACCTGCTCGTCGAGGACTGCGACATCGACTCGGACGACGATGCGCTCTGCTTCAAGAACAACAGCCCGACGTTCGTCTGCCAGAACATTCGCGTCCGCAACTGCCGCGTGGCCTCCAACTGCAACGCCATCAAGTTCGGCACGACCTCCTACGGAACCTGGCGCGACGTGACAGTCGAGAACTGCGCGGTTCGCCCGTGCTCGGCCTCCCGTCTGCGGTTCTGGCACACGAAGAAGATTCCCGGCGGCGTGCCCGACGTGCCGCAGGGCCTCGGCGGCATCGTCCTCGAAGTCGTGGACGGCGGCGTCCTGGAAGACGTGACGGTGCGCGGCATCACGATGGAAGGGGTGCAGACGCCGATTGTCGTCCGCCTCGCGGCACGGCACGAGCCGTCCGCCGGGCGCGCGACGCGGCTGGAGAACGTCCTGATCGAGAACGTGACGGGCACATGCCTGAGCCGCATCGCCTCGTCAATCACGGGCGTCCCCGGCGGAAAGCGTCCGCGCGGCCTCACGCTCAGGAACGTCGACCTCACGATGCCCGGCGGCGCGACGGAGGCGATGGCCTTCCGCCGCCGCGTGGCGGAAGCGGAGCGGAGCTACCCCGAGAACCGCATGTTCGGGCACATCCTGCCGGCGTGGGGCATCTACTTGCGCCATGCGGACGACGTGCGGCTGGAGAACGTGAACCTGCGCCTCGCGGCGCCCGACGCGCGTCCGGATGCCGTCATCGCCTCGGACGTCACAGGGCTCGTCGCGACGGGCTGCAACTTCACGCCGAAGGTGCGCACGGAGGAGCCGTCGGCGAAGCCCGTTGCCGTGCCGCCGGTCGCGCCACCGACGAAGCCCGCGTGGTCGAATCTGGAGATTCGCGTCACGAGCACGCGGGACGGCTCGCCGCAGCCCGGCTACCTGTATGTGCCGCCCGTCGCGCAGGAGCGGAAGGTTCCGCTCTTCGTCGTCTTGCATTCCTGGAGCCTTGGCTACGACTTCACGCGCAGTCCCGGCGAGTTTGGTCTTTCGGAGAGCGTGAAGCGCGGCTGGGCGTTCTACTATCCGCATTTCCGCGGCCCGAATGTGCGTCCCGAGGCCTGCGGCAGCGACCTCGCCGTGCAGGATATCGTGGACGGCGTTGCCTACGCGAAAGCGCACGCGAACATCGACCCTGACCGCATCTATCTCTTGGGCGGCAGCGGTGGCGGACACATGGCGCTCCTGATGGCGGGGCGTCACCCGGAGATCTGGGCGGGCGTCGTCGCGGCGTGTCCGATCAGCGACGTCGGGCGCTGGCACGCGGAGACGTCCGCGATGACGAACGGCAACGCGCGCTACGCGCGGATGCTGGAGGCGGTCTGCGGCGGCACGCCACGCGAGAGGCCGGACGAATACCGCCATCGCTCGCCCGTCACGTGGCTCGTGGCGGCGACGGGCGTGCCAATCCTGATCCAGACGGGCATCCATGACGGGCATCGCGGCAACTCCGTGCCGGTCGGCCACGCCATCCGCGCGTTCAATTGCCTCGCGGCGGACGCGGCGCGTGTCTCGGACGAGACGATTGCCTTCATGGAGAAGACGGAAACAGTGCCGACTGCCGAACGGTTCGAGGGGACAGACCCGTTCTATCCGGCGCCCGCGCGCGCAATCTACCTGCGGCGGCAGGCGGGGAACGCGCAGTTGACGGTCTTCAATGCCGGACACGCTGGCAACTACGCGGCGGGCGTCTGGTGGCTCGCGCGCCAGCGACGCGGACAGCCGGCCGACTGGACGCTGCCGAAAGCGGCGAACGCCGCCGTGTCCGCCGGTGTCCTTGACGTGACGCGGTGACGCTCCGGCGCGGCGTCTTCGCACACGTGGGGACAGGCCCCTAGACCGTCGGACGTTCGGAATTCGTGGTATAATAACCACGCCATGAAAAAGTCATTCGTCTGTCTGTCCGCCGTCTCGGTAGCTATCGTCTGTCTCACCGGCCGGGCGCAGCTGCGCTGGGCTCCCCTGTACGAGCCGGGGTGCGGCGGGGCAATCGTCTCGGTGGCTGTCTCGCCGCACGATCCGCAGCATGTCGCCTCCGGCGGCGACATGCTGGGCACGGCCGCCTCGTTCGACGGCGGCGAAAGCTGGAAGCCCGGCTTGGGGCTTCCCTCCTACGAGATGGCGACGCCGACCTTCCACCCGACGCGGGCGGACGAGCTGTGGATCGGCTCGTGCATGGGGCCGTTCGTGAGCCGTGACGGCGGGCTCACGTGGCAGGGCAGGCGCAACGGCATGCCCGCGCCGTGTCCGTGGAAGTACACGGCGATGATCGAGAAGGTGCTCGTCGATCCGGCGCGGCGCGGCCTCTGGCGATACGACCCGGCGACGGGCGGCTGGACGCGCCTCCACGATGACGCGCTCGCGTGTGCGCCGGCGGCCGATCCGACCGACCCGACGCGCCTCGTCTTCACGACGATGGACAACCCCTACCACGACTTCGCGGGCGGACACGGCGTGTGGGTGAGTTCGGACGACGGCCGGACGTGGACGGCGGCGAACGACGGGCTGCACGTCCGGCGCCTCACGTGCGTCGCGTTCGATCCGTTCGATCCCGAACGTCTCGTTGCCGGCACGTCGGGCGGCGGCTTCGTCACGGCGCGCTGGCCGAAGAAGTGATGCCCGGGCGGCACGGGCGGGCAGCGGGTTTTTTGGTATAATATCCGGCCATCATGAACGAATCAGACACGTCTCGTCACTTCCTCAGGCAGTGGATCGAAAAGGACGTCGCCGACGGCAAGACCGGCGGCAAGGTCGTCACGCGCTTCCCGCCCGAGCCCAACGGCTACATCCACATCGGCCACGCGAAGGCCGTGTGCGTCGATTTCGGCATGGCGCAGCTCTTCGGCGGCGAGTGCCACCTGCGGCTGGACGACACGAACCCGACGAAGGAGTCCGACGAGTACGCCGAGAACATCAAGCGCGACATCAACTGGCTCGGCTTCCAGTGGAGCGGCCCCGGCGATGCGGGTGAGCCCGGCTTCTACAACGCCTCGAACATGTTCGACACGATGTTCGCGATCGCCGAGGAGCTGATCCGGCGCGGGCAGGCCTACTGCTGCAACCTGACGCAGGAGGAGTGGAAGGCGTATCGCGGTGTCCCGGAACGGCCGGGCACGCCCTCGCCCTCGCGCGACACCGCCCCCGAACGCAACCTGCGGATCTTCCACGAGATGCGCGACGGCAAGTACGCCGACGGCGAATGGTGCCTTAGGGCGAAGATCGACATGGCCTCGCCGAACATCCATTTCCGAGACCCGGTCCTCTACCGCATCCGCCACGTCGCGCACTACCACCTCGGCGACAAGTGGTGCGTCTACCCGATGTACGACTTCGCGCACCCGATCGAGGACGCGCTGGAGGGCGTCACGCACTCGATGTGCACGCTGGAGTTCGAGGTGCACCGTCCGCTCTACGACTGGGTCGTCGACCGCATGGACGAGCAGGGGCTCCTGCCGGTGCGCAACGGCGTCAAGATCCGCACGCAGCAGCGCGAGTTCGCGCGCCTCAACCTCACCTACACGGTGATGTCGAAGCGGCTCCTGCTCCAGATGGTGCAGGATGGGCGTGTCAACGGCTGGGACGATCCGCGCATGCCGACGGTGTGCGGGATGCGCCGGCGCGGCTACACGCCGGGGGCGATCCGCGAGTTCTGCGACCGCATCGGCGTCTCGAAGGTCGAGTCGGAATCCGATCCCGCGCTCCTTGAATGGTGCGTGCGCGAGGAGCTGAACCGGACGGCGACGCGCCGCATGGCGGTTCTCGACCCCGTGAAGGTCGTGATCGACAACTGGGAGCCGTCGGCGCGCCGCCTGGTCGAGTTGCCGAACAATCCGACGGACGAGACGGCCGGGACGCGGCAGGTCGCGTTCGGAAGGGAGATCTGGATCGACCGTGCGGACTTCATGGAAGTGCCGGAGAAGAAGTTCTTCCGCATGGCGCCGGGGCAGGAGGTGCGTCTCCGGGGCGCCTGCATCTTCAGGTGCACGGGCTGCGTCAAGGACGCGGACGGCACGGTTGTCGAGATCCACGGCACGTGGGACGAGGCGTCGTGGGGCGGCAACGCGGCGGACGGCCGCAAGGTGAAGGGGACGATTCACTGGGTCGACTGCGCGACGGGCGTCAAGGCCGAAGTGCGCCTCTATGACCGCCTCTTCACGGAGAAGGATCCGCTGAAGGACGGCAGCGAGAACTTCCTGAAGTATCTCAATCCCGACTCGCTCAAGGTCGTGACGGGCTACGTCGAGCCGGCGCTCGGCGCGGCGCAGGCGAACGAGCACTTCCAGTTCGAGCGCACGGGCTACTTCATCGCGGATGCGGTGGACGCGAAGCCGGGCGCGCCCGTCTTCAACCGCACCTGCACCCTCAAGGACTCCTACAAGCCCGCCATCGCATGAAAATCGTCGTCAAGGTCGGCACCCACGCCATCGCCGCGAAGAGCGGCCATCCGGATCATGCGGCCCTGCGCCGCCTCGTCGCGCAGCTCTCGCGCCTCCGCAAGGACGGGCACGAGGTCTTCTTCGTCTCGTCCGGCGCCGTCGCGGCCGGTGTCGAGGCGCTGGGGCTGAAGGCGCGCCCGAAGGACGTCAACGACGTGCAGATGTGCGCGGCGGTCGGCCAGGCGCGGTTCATCGGCGAGTACGAGCACTTCTTCGGCGTCGAGGGCGTGCGGATCGGCCAGTTCCTCCTCACGCACTACGACTTCGAGGACCGCCGCCGCAGCCAGAACGTGAAGAAGGCCCTCGAACGCCTCGTCAAGGCCGGTATCGTGCCGATCATCAACGAGAACGACGTCGTGGCGGACGAGGAGCTGAAGGGCCAGACCTTCGGCGACAACGACTGGCTCTCGTTCCTGATCGCGAAGCTCGTCAAGGCCGACGCGCTCGTGCTGCTGACGACGGTGGACGGGCTGCTCGACTCGCAGGGACGGCGCATCCCGGAGGTCGCGAGCTTCCGCCACGTGAAGGCGCTCGTGCGCCCCGGCGAGAAGGGGAACCTCTCGAAGGGCGGCATGGACTCGAAGCTCAAGGCCGTCAGGGCGGCGGTCAAGGCGGGCATCGACACGTACATCGCGAACGGGCGCAAGACCGTCTTCCCCGCGCTCTTCGCGGACCGAGCGGTCGGCACGTTCTTCCCCGGCTCCGCGCTCTGAATGCGTTCGGGGGCTTTTTGGTATAATAGGCAACCTAATTTAGAGGAAAAGAAGACATGACTCTTGCTGATCTGGAGGCGGCGAAAGCCGAAAGCCTGAAGGAAATCGCGGCGGCGGCCGATGCGGCGGCCGTGGAGGCGCTGCGCGTGAAGTACGTGGGGCGGAACGGATCCATCCCCGCGCTCATCAAGGCGATGAAGGACGTGCCGAAGGAGGAGCGCCCCGCGTTCGGCAAGGCGATCCAGGCGTGGAAGGCCGAGGTCGAGGCGGCGCTGCAGGCGTCCGGCCACCTCGGCGGCGCGGGCGAGCAGGCCGTCGCGGCCGACCTCACGCTCCCCGGCCGCTGGTTCGGCCTTGGCGTGAAGCATCCGCTCTCGCGCGTCATCGAGGAGACGGCGCGCATCTTCGGGCGCCTCGGCTTCACGGTCGCCGACGGCCCGGAGCTTGAGAACCGCTTCAACAACTTCACGGCGCTCAACACGCCGCCGCACCATCCCTCGCAGGACCGGACGGACACGTTTTGGTTCAACGACGACTGTCTGCTGCGCACGCAGACCTCGCCCGTGCAGATCCGCACGATGATGGCGAACCGGCCGCCCGTGCGCGTCATCTGCCCCGGCCGCACGTTCCGCCGCGACACGACGGACGCGACGCACTCGGCGAACTTCCACCAGATCGAGGGCCTCTACGTCGACGAGACGGCGACGAAGCCCGTCTCGCTGGCGGACCTCAAGAGCGTCCTCGCCTACTTCGCGAAGGAGATGATGGGCGACAGCGTGACCGTGCGCTTCCGTCCGCACTTCTTCCCGTTCACCGAGCCGTCCGTCGAGGTCGACTTCTCGTGCCACGTCTGCAAGGGCAAGGGGTGCAATGTCTGCAAGCAGTCGGGGTGGATCGAGGTCGCGGGCGCGGGCATGGTCGATCCGCGCGTCTTCCAGCACGTCGGGTGGGATCCGGAAAAGGTCTCGGGCTACGCCTTCGGCTTCGGCGTCGAGCGCATCGCGATGATCAAGTACGGCATTCCCGACATCCGCTGGCTCTACGAGAACGACGTCCGCTTCCTGAACCAGCTCGGCTGATATGATATAATACCGAATCCATATGAATACTGTACTCGTTGGCGCCCAGTGGGGCGATGAAGGCAAGGGCAAGGTCATCGACTTCCTCACCGAAGAGGCCGATGTCGTGGTGCGTTTCCAGGGCGGTTCGAACGCCGGGCACACGGTCGTCGTCGGCGACAAGAAGTACGTCCTCCACCTCGTGCCGAGCGGCATCCTCCACGGCGGCAAGCACTGCGTGATCGGCAACGGCGTCGTGATGGACCCGTTCGACCTCATGCGCGAACTGGAGCAGGTCGAGAGCTGGGGCTTCGAGCTGAAGGGCCGCTTCCACATCTCCGAACGCGCGCACATGGTCATGCAGTGGCATCGCGCGCTCGACAAGGCCGAGGAGGCCGCGCGTCCCGAGGGCGAAAAGATCGGCACGACCGGGCGCGGCATCGGCCCGGCCTACGCGGCGAAGGTCGGCCGCTTCGGCATGCGCGTCGGCGACATCCTGCGGCCCGACTTCGCCGACCTCGTGCGCAAGCAGGTCGCGGAGGCGAACCGCAAGCTCGTCGGCCTCGGCGCGCAGCCGCTTGACGCGGAGGAGATGGTGCGCCTCTACACGCCGATGGTCGCGGCGCTCATGCCGTACGTGACGGACACGATCCAGTACCTGCACGAGAACCTGGAGGCGAAGAAGTCGCTCCTGTTCGAGGGCGCGCAGGCGACGATGCTCGACATCGACTTCGGCACGTATCCCTTCGTGACGTCCTCGAACCCGACGGCGGGCGGCGCCTGCACGGGCACGGGCGTCTCGCCGCGTTCGATCGACCGCGTGATCGGCGTCCTCAAGCTCTACACGACGCGCGTCGGCGAGGGCCCGTTCCCGACGGAGCTCCTCGATGCGGACGGCGAGACGCTGCGCCAGCGCGGCGGCGAGTTCGGCGCGACGACGGGGCGCCCGCGCCGCTGCGGCTGGTTCGACGCGGTTGTCGCGCGCTATGCGCAGCGCGTGAACGGCGTCGACTTCTGGGCGATGACGAAGCTCGACGTGCTGGACACGTTCCCGGTCGTCAAGATCTGCACGGGCTACCGGCGCGAGGACGGCTTCGTCTACACGACGTTCCCGGCCGACCTCGAAGTCCTGGCGCACTGCACACCCGTCTACGAGGAACTGCCCGGCTGGCAGTGCGAGACGTCGAAGATCACGGACTACGCGGCCCTGCCCGAGAACGCGAAGGCGTACATCAACCGCATCCTCGACCTCGTGGGCGGCCAGCTCGGCGTCCTCTCGGTCGGCCCGGCCCGCGAAACGACGCTCCGCATCAACATCTGAAGACCGGCTGGAAGGCTCCCTACGGACGATGAAGAAACTCGACAACTACGTCAAGGCGATCCAGGACTTCCCGAAGGAGGGCGTCCTGTTTCGCGACGTGACGGGAATTCTCGAGTCGCCGGACGGCTTTCAGCTCGTCCTCGACCGCGCGACGGGCATTCTCGCCGACTGTGAATTCGACCTCGTGGCCGCGCCGGAGTCGCGCGGCTTCATCTTCGGCGCGGCGCTCGCCGACCGTTTCCGCACGGCGTTCGTGCCGATCCGCAAGCCAGGCAAGCTGCCGCGCGAGACGATTGCCGAGTCCTACGACCTCGAATACGGCCGCGCCGAGCTGCACATGCATGCGGATGCCGTGAAGCCGGGCCAGCGCGTCGTCATCGTCGACGACCTCTTGGCGACGGGCGGCACGGCTCGCGCGGCGGCGAAGCTCGTCGAACGCCTCGGCGGTGTCGTCGTGAAGATGCTCTTTCCGATCGAGCTCGCCGGCTTCGCCGCGCGGGCGAACGCGCTGAAGGACTACGATGTCGCGACGCTCGTGAAGTACGAGGGGAAATGAGGGACAGGACTCAGAGGACAAGGGGCGCTAGAAAACTAGAATCGGAAATCTAAAATCTAAAATTTGAAATTCAAAATCTGACGGAAGAGGTTGAGATCTGAAAACAAACGAAAGAATCTGAGATCTGAAATTTGAAATCTGAAAGCAGACAGAAGCGAGAAAACAACATGGCCAATCAAGCAGAAAACAAGAATCCGGCCCTCGACGGCGTCTATGACGCGCGTACGCTGGGGCTTCCGAAGATGGGCGTCCTCGGCGTCCAGCACATGTTCGCGATGTTCGGCGCGACGATCCTCGTGCCGATCCTGACGGGGCTCTCGCCGTCCGCGACCCTCCTCTGGGCGGGTCTTGGCACGCTCCTCTTCCACTTCCTCACGAAGCGGATGGTGCCGGCGTTCCTCGGCTCGTCGTTCGCCTATCTCGCGGGCTATTTCGCGCTCACGGGCCTTGCGGGCTCGGCGGGCTACGAGACGCTGACGAAGCCGGTCGCGCTCCAGTACGCCTGCATCGGCGTCGCCGCGTCGTCCGTCATCTACTTCATCGTTGCGGGCTTCGTGAAGGCGTGCGGCGTGAAGACGGTGATGAAGTACTTTCCGCCGGTCGTGACGGGCCCGATCATCATTGGCATCGGCCTCGTCCTCTCGCCGGTCGCGGTCAACAGCTGCGAGGCGTCGTGGCCGATCGCGCTCGTCGCGATCGCGACGGTGATTGCCTTCTCGATCTGGGGGCGCGGCATGTTCAGGATCATCCCGATCCTGATGGGCGTCATCTTCTCGTATGCGGCCGCCTTCCTGATGGGCAAGGCCGGCTGGACGCCGGCGATCGACTACGCGAACGTCGCGAACGCCGCGTGGGTCGGGCTCCCCATCCACTGGGGCAACACGGTGTTTCCGGTTCTCGCGCAGCCGGACATGGGGCTTGTCGTGACGTCGCTCGCGATCATCGTGCCGCTCGCGTTCGCGACGATCATGGAGCACGTCGGCGACATCTCGGCGATCAGCTCGACCGTGCACCGCAACTACTTCAAGGAGCCGGGCCTGCACCGCACGATGCTCGGCGACGGCCTCGCGACGTGCCTCGCGTCGCTCTTCGGCGCGCCGGCGAACACGACGTACGGCGAGAACACGGGCGTCCTCTCGCTCTCGAAGGTGTACGATCCGCGCGTGATCCGCATCGCGGCCGTCCTTGCGATCCTCGTCTCGTTCTGCCCGAAGTTCTCCGCGTTCATCGGCACGATTCCCGGCGCGACGATCGGCGGCGTGTCGTTCGTCCTCTACGGGATGATCTCGGCCGTCGGCGTGCGGAACCTCGTCGAGTCGCAGGTCGATCTCGGCAAGTCGCGCAACATGCTCATCGCGGCGATCATCCTCGTCCTCACGCTCGGCATCTCGTTCTCTGACCCCAAGGCGATCAAGTTCGCGGTCGGCGGCGTCAACTTCGCGCTCTCCGGCCTCGCGGTCGGCGCGCTGACGGGCATCCTGCTCAACGCGATCCTGCCGGGCAAGGACTTCCAGTTCTCCGAGACCGATCCGTCGATCAAGGACGCGGACCGCTGGGGCGGCGTGAAGCCCGAAGGGAAGTGACGTCGCGCGGCAACGCCGTCGCGCGCCGCGATTTGATTTCAATGACGAAAAAGAGAAAGTGAAAACGAACCAGAACATGAGCAAGCCATCGACTGTCGGCAGCCGGATTCGCACGTACCGCGAGCACCTGAACATGAGCGTCTACGATCTCGCGCAGAAGAGCGGGATCGACGAGAAGGTCGTCAATTCCATTGAGAAGGACGAGGTGCTGCCCGCGCTCGGTGTCCTCACGAAGCTCTCCCGCGCGCTCGGCCAGCGGCTCGGCACGTTCATGGACGACCAGTTCAAGCCCGACCCGATCATCACGCGCGCGGCCGACATCGAGGCGGCGAAGGTCGCGCAGGAGGGCGTGAACACGCTCGGCTATGCGAGCCATTCGCTTGCGCGCGGCAAGCCTGACCGCCATTTGGACCCGTTCCGCATCGAGTTCGCCGCGAACGGCGTCGACGAGGTGTCGTCGCACGAGGGCGAGGAGCTGATCATCTGCCTCGCGGGCGAAGTGGAACTCACCTACGGGCCGGACAAGACGGTTCTGAAGCCGGGCGACACGGCCTACTACAACGCCGTCGTCAAGCACGGCCTCCGCGCGCTGAACGGCGAGCCGGCCTCGATCTATGGCATCGTCTACATGCCGTTTTGAGAAATGGTCGAATGATCGAATGATCGAATTTTAGAATCAGTCGAATAGGAGAATCAAGGAGGAGCAAATGGGTTGGTTTGAACCGAAAGCCGAGAAGTCGGCGATTCCGCCGGCGAAGGCGCTGTGGGCGATCTGCCCGAAGTGCAAGAGCCACTTCGAGAAGTCCGTCTGGAAGGCGAACAACGCGATCTGCCCGAAGTGCAACTACCACGGGCGGCTCGCCGTCCGCGAGCGCATCGCGCAGGTCGCCGACGAAGGCTCGTTCAGCGAGGTCTTCCGTGCGGTGTCCTATTCCGACCACCTCGAATTCCACGACGCGACCGGCCCCTACAAGGCGAAGGTCGAGGCGACGATCAGGAAGTCGGGCGAGACGGAGTCGATCGTCATGGGCACGTGCACGATTGAGAAACACCCCGTGATGCTCGGCGTGATGGACTTCGGGTTCATGGGCGGCTCGCTCGGCACGGGCACGGGCGAGCGCATCGCGCGGGCCTGCGAGCAGGCGATTGCCGAGCGGCGTCCGCTGATCCTGTTCTCGGCGTCGGGCGGCGCGCGCATGCACGAGGGCATTCTCTCGCTCATGCAGATGGCGAAGACGGCGGCGGCGATTGCGCGCCTGAAGGAGGCGGGGCTGCCCTACATCTCGGTGCTGACCGACCCGACGACGGGCGGCGTCTCGGCGAGCTACGCGATGCTCGGTGACATCAACGTGACCGAGCCCAAGGCCCTCATCGGCTTCGCGGGGCGGCGCGTCATCGAGAACACGATTCACCAGAAGCTGCCGGCCGACTTCCAGTCGGCGGAATATCTCGAAAAGCACGGCTTCATCGACAAGATCGTCGAACGCAGGGAACTGAAGAAGTTCCTCGCCAAGATGCTCAACTACTGGGGGTTCTGACATGACGGCAATTGAAAAGGTTAAGCTCGCGCGCGATCCGAAGCGTCCGCACCTGAAGGACTTCATCCGCGAAATCTGCTCCGACTTCGAGGAGCTGCACGGCGACCGCCTCGTGAACGACGACCGCGGGCTCGTCGGCGGGTTCGGGACGATCGGCGCCGAGAAGGTGCTGATCCTCGGCCACAACAAGGGCGCGACGGTCGAGGAGAACATGGCGGCGAACTTCGGCATGGCGAACCCCGACGGCTACCGCAAGGCGATGCGCCTCGCGACGCTCGCGGAGAAGTTCCACGTGCCCGTCGTCACGTTTGTCGACACGCCCGGCGCGTATCCCGGCAAGGAGGCCGAGGAGCGCGGGCAGGCCGAGGCGATCGCGAAGAGCCTGGAGTTCTTCTCGCGCCTCAAGACGCCGGTCGTCGTCGTCATCACGGGCGAGGGCGGTTCGGGCGGCGCGCTCGCGATTGCCGTCGGCGACCGCATCCTCATGATGGAGAACGCGGTCTATTCCGTCATCTCGCCGGAAGGCTGCGCGGGCATCCTCTGGCGTGACGGCAAGAAGGCGCCGGAGGCGGCGGAGGCGCTGAAGATCACGGCGCACGACCTCCAGCGGCTCGGCGCGATCGACGAGATCGTGAAGGAGCCGGCGGGCGGCGCGCAGAAGAACCACCGCCTCGCCTGCGCAAACGTCAAGAAGGCGATCCTGAAGGCCCTGAAGGAACTGAAGGGGCTTTCGGCGGACGAACTTCTTGACGCGCGCTACGCGAAGCTCCGCGCCTACGGCAACTTCTACTGACGGACGCGCTGAACGGCGCGGCGGATTTGGTATAATACGCACTCCACTGAACTGAAAGGAAACGTCTCAATCATGACGGAAACGAAGGATGACTTCATGGTGTTTTCGGGAACGGCGAACCTGCCGCTCGCGGAGAAGATTGCCGAGTATCTCGGCCGGCCCCTCAACAAGATCGACATTCCGCACTTCCCCGACGGCGAGACCTTCTGCCAGGTGCTCGACGGCGTGCGCGGGCGCGACGTCTTCGTCATCCAGTCCGGCTCGCCGTCGCCGAACGAGGCGTACATGGAGCTGTTCATCATCATCGACGCGCTCCGGCGCGGCAGCGCGAAGCGCATCACGGCAATCCTGCCGTACTACGGCTACGCGCGCCAGGACCGCAAGGACCAGCCGCGCGTGCCGATCACGGCGCGGCTCATCGCGAACCTGCTGGAGGCCGCCGGCGCCGACCGCGTCATGACGCTCGACCTGCACGCGAACCAGATCCAGGGCTTCTTCGACATCCCGCTCGACCACCTGCGCGCCGAGCCGATCATCCTCAAGTACATCCGCGACCAGCACTGGGCGAACCCGATCGTCGTCGCGCCTGACACGGGCGGGGCGAAGACGGCCTACGGCTACAGCCGCAAGCTCGGAACGGGCCTCGCGATCGTCGCGAAGCAGCGCACGGGCGGCGAGACGGTGGACGCGTTCTCGGTCGTCGGCGACGTGAAGGGCCACGACGTCATCATGATCGACGACATGACCGCGACGGGCGGTACGCTCTCGGCGGCGGCGAAGATGTGCCGCGAGAAGGGCGCGAAGACCGTCCACGCCTTCGTCTCGCACTTCCCGCTGACCGACAAGGGCGTCGAGCGCCTGATGAAGGAGGTTCAGCTCGACGAGCTCGTCGTGACGGACTCGATCCAGCTCCGCAGCGACTTCGACGTCTCGAAACTGCCGTTCAAGCTGACGCAGCTCTCCGTCGCGCCGCTCATCGGCGAGGCCATCCGCCGGACGCACAACAACGAGTCGATCAACGACCTCTTCAACCACGAGTAACGTGGCGCGCGGCAGGTTCATCACGTTCGAGGGCGGCGAGGGGTGCGGCAAGTCCACGCAGGTTCGCCGCCTGAAGGAAGCCTTGGAGACCGAGGGCGTCGAAGTCGTCCTCACGCGCGAGCCCGGCGGCACGCCGCTCTCCGAGGAGGTTCGCCGCCTCATCAAGGATCAGCCGATTGATCCGCCGTGTGACCGCAGCGAACTGCTCCTCTTCCTCGCGGCGCGCGCCCAGCTCGTCCGCAACGTGATTCGTCCCGCCCTCGCGGCGGGCAAGTGGGTCGTCTCCGACCGCTTCAGCGACTCGACGCTCGCCTACCAGGGCTACGGACGCGGCCTTTCGCTCGCGTTCATTGCGTCCGCCAACGACTTCGCCTGCGAAGGGCTGCGGCCCGACCTCACGCTCCTGCTGGACGTCGCGCCCGCCACGGCGGCGGCGCGTCTGCGCGGACGCGAGGCGGCGACGCACACGACGGCCGACCGCATCGAGCGCGCGGGCGACGAGTTCCACGCGCGGCTGCGGAAGGGCTTTGCGGAACTCGCGAAAGCCGAGCCGGGCCGCATCCTCACGCTGGACGCGAACGGCACGCCCGATGAAGTCTGGGAGAAGGTATGGATGTCGCTGAGGCGTTTTCGCTGATTGCGCGGGCGATCGACACAGGCCACGCCGCGCATGGCTACCTGATCGTCGGCGATGTGCGCGGCAACGGTGCGGATCTCGTCCACCGCATCTTGCTCAAGCTCTTTCCGCACGAGACGGCGCAGGTCGAGAGCGGTTCGCATCCCGACATCGTGACGCTTGCGCCCGAGGGCAAGGCCCGCATCATTTCCGTGGACGCGATGCGCGAGCGGATTGTCGAGCCGATGTCCACGACTGCCTTTTCGGGCGGCTGGAAGGTCGGCGTCATCGTCGGCGCGGATCGTCTGCGCGTCGAGTCCGCGAACGCCTTCCTGAAGTCGCTGGAGGAGCCGCCGCCGCAGACGCTGTACCTGCTGCTGACCGACCAGCCGGACGGCATCCTGCCGACCATCGTCTCGCGTTCCCAGCGCATCGACCTGCCGCTTCCGGCGGGCCTCCTCACGGGCGACGACTACGATCAGGTGGCGGACGCCTTTGCCGCGAAGGACGCCGCCGCGCTCGCCGCGAAGCTGAAGGATCTGAAGGACGAGGCCGACGATGCGGACGTGCCACTCGTGCGCAAGGCGTTCTACAGGACGCTCATGAGTTTCGCCCGGCAGATGATGGTCGGGGGCAAGCTGCCGCGTCACCTCGCGTTCCGCAACGTCGAGGCGATCGAGGACGCCTACCGCCAGAGCGACCGTGCCAACATGGGCGACGACATGGTGCTTTCGTTTCTCCTGGACCGCATCACCCTGCCCGGCGCATGATTCTTTTTGTCCCCGCTGGGCATTGCCATTTTCGCGCTGTTTTGATACAATTCCCGCTGTGAAAAAAACTTCTCGTAAACTGAAATACCGCCGGATCCTCCTGAAGCTCTCCGGTGAAGTCCTTGGCGACAAGGAAACGGGCGAGTGCATCGACCCGAAAAAGCTGGCGTTCATGGCCGCGCGCGTGAAGAAGATCCACGCGATGGGCTGCGAAGTCGGCATCGTCCTCGGCGGCGGCAACATCTTCCGCGGCCTGACGGGCGCGGGCCAGGGCGTCAACCGCGTGACGGGCGACTCGATGGGCATGCTCGCGACGATCATCAACGCGCTCGCGATGATGAACGCGCTGGAGTCGATCGGCGTGCCGACGCGCGTCATGACGGCGATCGAGATGCCGAAGCTCGCCGAACCGTTCATCCAGCGCCGCGCGCTCCGCCACTTCGAGAAGGGGCGCGTCGTCATTTTCGGCGGCGGCACGGGCAACCCGTATTTCTCGACCGACTCGGCGGCCGCCCTGAAGGCGAGCGAGATCGGGGCGGACGCACTCCTGAAGGCGACGAAGGTCGACGGCGTCTACACGGCCGACCCGAAGAAGGATCCGCAGGCGACGAAATACGCCTCGCTCAAGTACGAGACGGCGATCGAGAAGCACCTGAAGGTGATGGACTCCGCCGCGTTTGCGCTCTGCATGGAGAACCACATCCCGATCATCGTCTTCGACTTCTTCGACGAGAACGCGCTCGAAGGCGCCGTCGCGGGCAAGACGGTCGGGACGATCGTGAGCTGAGAGAAGTTTGAGGCAAGTAAGAAGTAAGAAGGAAAAAGCAAGAAGTAAGGAAGAACACGTATGGAAACCGTTTCTGAAGTGCTGAACGACACGACGACGAAGATCAACAAGAGCTTCGAGGCGCTGAAGGCCCAGTTCGCGGGCCTGCGCACAGGCAAGGCCTCGCCGGCGATGGTCGATGGCGTGCAGGTCGAGGCGTGGGGCTCGAAGATGCCGATCAAGAACATCGCGACGATTTCGACGCCCGAGCCGCGCCAGATCAAGATCACGCCGTTCGACCCGACGACGATTGACGCGATCAACAAGGCGATTCTCGCGGCGAACCTCGGCGTCACGCCGCAGACGGACGGCAAGGTGCTGCGCATCACCGTCCCGGAGCTGAACGAGGAGCGCCGCAAGGAGATCGTGAAGACGGCGAAGACGCAGGCCGAGGCCCAGAAGGTCGCGATGCGCAACGTCCGCCGCGACGCGAACGACGCCGCGAAGAAGCTGGAGAAGGACAAGAAGATTTCCGAGGACGACCTGAAGTCCGCGCTGGAGAAGATCCAGAAGGCGACGGACGACGGCATTGCGAAGATCGACGCCGAGCTGAAGGCCAAGGAAGCCGAAGTGATGGCGGTTTGAGCAAGAGTGATGGTGCTTTAAGGGCTCTGAATTCTGAGATTTGAAATCTGAAATTACTGAATCGGAAGGTTAGGTATGGCAGAAGAAGTAGAGATGACACCGGTCGCGGCGGAGCCGCCGAAGGCCGATCCGCTGGCGAAGCCGGCCGCGCCGCTGGCGTCGACGCTGAAGCTGAACCCGATTGCGCGCAAGCCCGTGCCGGGCGGCGCAACCGTCTCGGCGTTGCGTCCGGGCCTGAAGCTGCCGCCGAAGCCCGGCGCAACCGTGTCCGCGCTGAAGCCGGGGCTCAAGTTGCCGCCGAAGCCTGGCGCGACGGTCTCGGCCCTGAAGCCCGGTCTGAAGCTCCCCCCCCATCCGGGCGTGGGCGCCGCCGCGCTGAAGCCGGGCCTCAAGCTCCCGCCGAAGCCCGTCATTCACAAGCCTGGCGCGACGATTGCCGCCGCGCCGCTGCCGAAGCCCGTGACGCCTGTTGCCGCCCCAGCGGCGTCTGCCGCGCCGACGGCTCCCGCGACCCCGGCGGCCGAGGCCCCGAAGCCGGCCGCGCCCGTGGCGATTGACGCGCAGGGCGTCGGGAAGCTGCCGACGGTCGAGGCGAAGGCGATTGCGCGCGACGCGGTGACGCCGCCGGCCGTGGAGCTGCCGAAGCCGATGGAGCAGCTGAAGTCGGTCACGCAGAAGCTCAAGGGCATCACCCAGCAGATTCCGCAGCAGGCGATTCTGCGCAAGACGGGCATCATCGCCGATGCGGCGATGAGCGAGGCCCAGAAGGAGGCCGCGAAGCACAAGACGGCCCGCATCTCGCTGTCGGACGCGATGGGCGTCGCGCCCGTCAAGGACGAGCATGCGCCGATGAAGACGATTCGCATCAAGCGGCCGATCGACATCCCGACGGCGGCACCGGCGTCCGCGCCGGAAGCGTCTGCCGCCGAGGCTCCGGCCGCCGCGCCCGCCGCCGCGTCGACGATGACGCAGCGCAAGACGCTCCGCATCGCCCGTCCGGGCAGCGCGGTGCGTCCGGCCGGCAAGTTCGGCATCAAGCGTCCGGGCGCGGCGACGCCGCCGCCCGCCGGTGCGCCGGCAAGTGAACCGGCTGCCGCCGCCGCGCCGGCTGAGCCGGCGGTGGCGGACATCGCCGACATCCCGGAGATGCCAGTGTCCCCGATGGCCCCTGTCGCGCCCGGTGCGCCGGCGAACGACGGCCCCGCGTGGCTCTGGACGCTCTCGGCGCTCGTGCAGGTCGCGGCGTGTGCCGTGATCGGCGCGCTCGCGTGGTTCCTCTACGAAAACACGACGATCCAGTACTTTTGAGAAAGTCCCTCTCAATCCTGAAAGCGACGGCTCTGGAGATTCTCTCGGAGCCGTTGTCTTTGCTCGTTCTGCTCGCGGCGCTTGTGCTCGCGGTCTTGGCGCCGGCCTTTCACTACCACCAGTTCGGCGAGCCGACGCGGATGGCGCGTGACGCCGGGTTCTCCGCGCTGTTCACGTGCGGAAGCGTCCTTGCGGTCTTCGGGACGATTCGCGCGTTCCGCCGCGAAGTCGAGTCGGGCACGCTGGAGATGGCGCTTGCGCATCCCGTCTCGCGCGGCGGCTTCTTTCTCGCGAAGACGGCGGGCGCGTTTGTCGCCTATCTCGTGTTCGCGACGATTGTCTTCGGCACGACGCTGACGATCGTCTGGGGGGCGGCCGTCGGCGGACGTCTCGCGGCGCAGACGGGTGGCCTCGCGCAGGTCTTCGGCCCTGCGCTCGCGGCGGGCGTCGCGGTCATCCTGCTGCCGCTTGTGATTGCGGCGGCCCTCAACCGCTTTGCGCGCAGCCGCTTCGTCCTTACGTCGTTTGCGTGTGCGTTTCTGCTCGCGCTCCTGTTTGGCGGCGCATCGCTCGCGCTTGCGCCACGCCAACTGGTGAAGTATCTGCCGGTTGCGCTGCTGTTGGCCTGCCCCGCACTTGTCCTCCTCGCCGCGTCTGCGGCCTTTGCCCTGCGGTTCAAGGCGAACGCCGCCGCTTCGGCCGTCGGGCTTGTCTTCGCCGCGCTTGTGCCGGCGGTTGGCAACTACTATCTTTCCGACGCGCTGTCGAAGGGCGGCGCCGTGCCGTGGTCGTACGTCGGCCTCGCGGCGCTCGCGGCGCTCCCGGCGGTGGCGGCGTTTCTTCTGCTGGGGGTCTTTCTCGGAAAACGAATGGACTAATCGCATGGACAACATCATCGAACTCGTTGACGTGAAGAAGACCTTCCGGGACTTTTGGCTGCGGCCGACGGTGAAGGCCGTGGACGGCCTGTCGCTGACGGTCGAAAAGGGCGAAGTCTTCGGCCTCCTCGGGCCGAACGGCTCGGGCAAGTCGACGACGATCAAGATGATTCTCGGCCTCCTCTCGCCAAGCGGCGGACACCTCGCGCTCTTCGGCCAGCCGCCGCAGGCGGTCGCGGCGCGGCGGCGCCTCGGCTATCTGCCGGAATTGAGCTACCTTCATCCGTTTCTCACGGCACAGGAGACGCTCGCGTACTACGCGGGGCTTTCGGACCTTCCGCGTGCGGAGGCGAAAGCGCGGACGCGCGAGCTGTTGGCGATGGTCGGGCTTTCTGACGTCGCGAAGCGCCCCGTCGGCGGCTTCTCGAAGGGCATGGCCCGCCGCGTGGCGCTCGCCGCCGCGCTGATCGGCAAGCCCGATTTGCTCGTCCTGGACGAGCCGACGTCGGGCCTCGACCCGATCTCGACGAAGGAGGTCAAGCTGCTCGTCAAGGCCCTGCGCGCCGGCGGGATGACGATTCTCACGACCTCGCACCTGCTCGCGGATGCGCAGGACATCTGCGACCGCGTGATGATCCTCAACCACGGCAAGTGCGTTGCCGAGGGGAAGGTCTCGGCGCTCGGCACGAGCCTCGAAGACTTCTTCCTCGCGAAGGTCGATGACGCGAAGGACTTCACCCTCGCCCCGTTCCTGGCCTCGTGATGCGCGCGTTCCTCGAAGTCGTCCGCCTCGAACTGAAGGCGCTCGTGCGGTCGAAGACCGCGCTCTTCCTCCTCGTGGCGTCCGTCGCGTGGATGCTCGCATTCCCGTCGCTTGTGCGGGGCGACGGCACGGCGGCGGGCGCACGCGAACTCGACATCCACTTCTCGCTCGGCGGCGTGTTCGCGCTTCTCGTCGTGGCGCTGCTGGCGTCCGCGACCGGGTCGCTTGCGCGCGAGCGCGCCGCGAAACGCCTGCAGCTGACGCTCGTGCGTCCCGTCGGACGCGTCGCGCTGATTCTCGGCAAGGCCGTCGCGCACGTCGCCGTCGGTGCGGTCGTGCTGGCTGTCGCGTGCGCCCTCCTCGCGAGCCGGGTCGATTGCGCGACGCCGTGCAGCCACGTGCTGTCGCCGATCCTGCCGTCCGTGCAGGCGGAGGCCGAGCGGATGTACGCGCTCTACATGGCGGACACGAACACGCCGGCGGCGGTGCGGCACGCGCCGAAGGCGACGGTGCTGCGGCTCTTGGCGAACCGGGCGATTGACCGCTACGAGACGGTCGGGACGAACGAGGTCGCGCGCTGGCGGTTTGCCGCGCCGGGCGACGCCGTGCGCATCCGCTTCACGAACCAGTTCGAGATGCGGCAGGACGTCTGCGGCGTCTTCCGTTCGGGCGCGTCCGAGCTTGCGGTCAGCAACATCACGCAGGCCATCGTCGTCGTGCCGTTTAAGGGCGCGGACGCGGAACTCGCCTTCGAGAATCGCGGCACGAGCGCGCTCATGCTGCGGCCGCGCCGCGACGTCAACGTGCTGAAGACGGCGGACTCGTTCCTCGGCAACCTGCTGCGCGCTTACGTCGTGCTGCTGTCCGTTCTCGCGCTCGTCGTCTCGCTCGGACTCTTCCTCGGCGCGGGCTTGAGCCGTCCCGTCGCGCTGTTCGTCGCGTTCGTGACGCTCGCGGTCGGCGAAATGAGCCCCAGCGTTGTCGAGCAGTATCCGGACGAGCTGGAGACGAAGCTTTCGGATCGCATCGGCCTCGTCATCACGCGCTTCGCCGCGTCCGTGACGCGCCCCGTCTCGGCGTTCTCGCCGTTGGAGGCGTTGGCGAAGGACGAATGCGTCGAGCCGGCGCGCGTTCTCGGCCTCGCCCTTGCCAATCTCGTCGGACTGCCGGTTCTGCTCGCGCTCCTCGGCGCGTTCGTTCTCCCCCGCAAGCAGGACGATTTGGTCTGAAGGCCAGGCCCTCATGTCGCGCGGTTCAAGGTCTGCGGCATTTTCGGAAGGTGAGGGGCGAGAGGCCGGTCGTGGCCTTGAAAAGCGTCCGGAAGTAGGCTTCGGAGGCATAGCCGCAGGCATTGGCGATTTCGGGGATGGCATAGCTGCTGTGCGTCAGAAGCTCTTTCGCCTTGGCCATCCGAATGGCGTGAATTTCGTCCATGATGCTGCGTCCGGTCGCCTTGCGGAAGCGTTTCTCCGCGTTTCGCCGGCAACCGCCTGCCAGCCGGGCAACTTCCCCGGCATGAAGGGGCGTGAGGGCGTTCTTTCGGATGTGTTCCACCATGGCCGCCGCCGCGTGGTCGAAGATTGTGCGCGTTGACGCGCGGTGGACGACATGGATGGGGCCGAAGCCTTCCGTCGTCGCGTGGCGGCACTTGCCTTTCGCGAGGCGCGCCAGTAGGTCGATCGAGATTTGTCCCGCTCGGTAGAAATCGACTTCGACGCTCGAAAGGGTCGGCTTCAGCGATTCGCAGACGGAGGGGTTGTTGTCGATCGAGATGACGGCGAGCTCGCTTGGAATGTCGAGCGCAAGGCGGGTTGCCGTGACGATCACGATCTCGCCGATTTCGTCATTTGACGCAAGGATGCCGCAGGGCTTCGGCACGTCGCGGAGGAATGTCTGCAGCTTTTTGCGGAACGCGAGTTCGGGCATTGGCGCAGTCGGCGCGAAGCTGTCCAGGTGCAGGCCGTGCAGACGGATGATCGCCTCGAACGCGCGCTTTCGCTCGTCCGACCAGAACTGATGTCCGAAATGCCCGACATAGGCGAAATTCGTGAGCCCGAGCTTCATCAGTTCCTTGGCGCACAGGCGGACGGTTGCGTGCGCGTCATGGCTGACCGTGTTCGCGTGCGAACCGAAGGCATCTGCACGGCAATCAAGGTAGACGACGGGCGTCTTCCCGAAATGTTCGGGCGGAGGAAGAACGGGGCGATTGCCGCAGTTGACGATGCAGCCGAGCGGATGCCAATAGGTCAGGATCTCGTGGAGGAATGATTCTGAGATGTCCATCTGATGAATCAGCTGGACACGCCACCCAAGCCGCTTGGCCGCATCTGACAGCCCGTCGAACTTGAGCGTGTCATGGTTCCAGGAGGCGCTGTGAAAGAAGAGCACGGTTTTCTCGGACATGGGCGAGATTGTAGCAAATCGCGCCGAAGTTCGCAAGAGCGTCGAAATATAGGTCGCAAAAAAGTCGAATTGTAGCTGTCCGTTTTGATAAACTTCCCACTTGTCAAACATCAACATGAAAGGAGCTGCTATGCCGATGCGTATGAACAGATGTCTTGAAGCCTCCCTCGTCGGGAGCGCAATCCTGTCTTTTCAGACGACTGTCTTTGCGATGGACATCCCGTCGGGTGAGGTTGCCTTGCAGACAGATGCCGACGTGACGGTTGCCGTGCCGGAGGCCGTGACGGGGAAGGCCGCCCTGTGGATGGACATGGGCGAAGCGAGCGTGGTCAGTGCCGACGGCGGTGAAACCCTGTCCGTCTGGCGCGATTGCCGCGAGACGGCTGGCAGGGACGTGACGCCCACGCGCTACTATGCGGTTCCGGCCTGGACGAACGGTGGCGAAAGCGTGTCGGTCAGTCATGAATATGATGGCGTCGGGCCGGCGATCGTGACGGTGGGCGAGGCGGCGCGCAGGGCTCTTGACTTTCGGGGGCGCAGCGGCATTTACTTGCGCTTGAAGAAGGATGGCGAGGAGGCGCGGCTCTTTCGCACGGTGCGTCATGTGTTTGCCGTGCACAGCCCGTCGAACTGGTTCGGCGCCGTTGTGGGCGGGGTGACCGCCAATCAGGAGGGCGCGTTTCTGCTCACGACAAGCGACCGCAGCTATGTCTACAAGATGGCGACACGCGAGACGGCTCCCCTGTTCTGGAACCGAACGGATCTCAACGAGCTTGGTGCGCTCGCGACGTCGATTCGCTTGACGATTGATGGCGAGTCCGTCGACCCGTTTGCGTATCGCCCGCATCCCGGTTGGCAGCTGTTCGATGCGGCCTTCATGGATGCGGCCAAGGGCGGCACGGTCGAGTCTGTCTTCTTTCAGCGGTATGAGGACGCGTACTATGACACGGGACATCGGGCCGGTGGCGACCTCTTGTCGGAGCTGATCGTCTTCACGAACCAGCTTTCGCGGACTGAGATTGCGGCTGTTCGCACCTATCTGAATGCCAAATGGGGATTGCCCACGTGGCGTGACCCGCAGACGGGAACGGGCAGCGTCTTGAACTGCCTCGTTCCGCCCTCGCCGGTTGAGGAGATTGTTCTGGGGTCGGCGGCGACGGCCACGGCGACCCTTGCCGAGGGGGCGGTCTCGCGTCCGTTCGCCTTGGCGGGCGACGGTCGGCTTGTGAAGGATGGCGTGGGCGATCTCGTCCTCGGAGCCTCGCAAGGGCTGGTGCCGTTTGCCGGGGAACTGGCGCTGAAGGACGGCAGCGTGCTGTTGCGCGGCGGATGCCCGCCCGCCTTCAAGGCCCTGCCGAACCAGGCCCTGACGGCAGAAGATTACGTGCCGGGCGAGAATACGCCTGACAGCCAGGCGCGGGGCGGCGTTCGGCTTTCCTGGACGGAAGGGGCGGGTGCGGATGAGTTCGTCAAGGCGGGGGCTTGCCCGGCGACGGTGAGCGACGTGGACGCGTCCGTGAAGCGGATTCGTGTGACAGGAGGCGAACTGACGTTGGGTGCACCGCGTCGGACGGGCTTTCGCGGCGAGGTGAATGTGGACAACGGCGACATGGAAGCGGCTTACGTCTGCCCGTCGGGTGACGAGAACTATTCGCGTTGGGCCTTTAATCTCTGCGGCATTCCTGAAGGCGGGCTGAACGGCTGGTCTGCGCCGCAAGGTTCGACGGCCTATTTCCAGCGGCTGGGCACGGGCTGCGTCTTTTCGGACGGTTCGTCGGTCGAAGCGGGCGTGACGGCAGACGGAAGGAAGTGGCGGGGTGCCGAGGCCTGGAATGTCGTTTCGACGGTCGGGGGCGGCAGCCAGTTCATCAACCTTCAGGTTGGCATCGTCTACACAAAGGTTCGGATTCCGACGGCGGGGTGCTATGAGATTCTGTTCGACATGAGCGAACGTCGCAGCTTGCGGCAAGATGTGCGGAATGCGCGTCCGTTGAATGTCCTGGTCGGCAAGACGACGGACGATTGGCAGACGATTGGTCATTGTCAGGGAACGGCCCGCTTCTGGACGCCTGTCCGTGCAGTCACGCCCAAACTGGAAGAGGGCGAGTGTCTGTTGGGATTCAAGTTGCAGGACATCGCAGGCTCGCCTGACTGCTCGGTCTATCTGGACAATGTCCGCGTCCGCTTCGCCTCAACTGAGCCGCGTGACACGTGGGCGATCCCGAACGGCGATTTCGAGCAGATGGACGTGACGTTGAAGGACGAGACCCCGGATTGCTGGTCTGTCAACTACTGGAGCCTCCAGAACGTGCCGAAGGGGTGGACACTGGCGTCTGAGCCGTGGGGCGACGGAACGTTTGACGCGTTTAATCCAGCCATTGGCCTTGTGAACCCGAACGTGCACCCGCGCGCGAGCATGGCTCTCCTCGACGGCGACGCGCCCTATTCGGGAACGCGCGAAGGCTCTCATGTGGAGGGCGTCGGCGGGCACGGCACGACCGCGTTGCTGTTGGCGGGAGACAAGGGAACGGCTCGCACGACGTTCACGCCGCCGGCCGGCACGTGGCGTCTGCGGCATCGGCTCAACAGAAGCTTTGTCTACGCCAATCAGGGGAAAATGAAGCTTCAGGCGGACGAGGATGCCGCGCTTGCGGCGACCGTGACGATTGGGGGCGCAATCACGGATTTGGGCGTGGCGACGCGCGACAAGCGCAGCGCAGAGCCGTTTGCGCGTGTTGATCATCCGACAGCCTTCACGACGGATGGCCAGACGGCGGTGACGCTGACGATCTCAAACCCGAACGCGAAGGTGGGCGTGCTGGTCGATGACCTGGAACTGGTCGGCGAGGGCTCGACGGCCGGCCGAGAGGGTGAGCTTGTGGCGGACGGGAGCTTTGAGATTGGCGGTGCGTGGCAGGGCTATCAGCCGTCCTTGCCGCCGGGGCAGATTCGGCGGACGAACAACCAGACGCAGGTGCTGCCCTATCTGAACAGCGCGACATACGCCTACGGGGCCATGCAGTATGACGGCTTGAAGGGATGCCTGCTCAAGAACCTGAGCGGCGTACGGCAGACGATCGATTTCCCGGCGGCGGGGCTTTATCGACTGCGGTTCGCCTTGCGCAGCCGTGCGGACAAGGCGTCGTTTGCCGATGGCGATCTGGCGGTCTTGCTTGTGCGCGGTGCGGAAACGAACCGAATCGCCTTTGTGAACTACCCGTATCAGAGGAACTTCACGGAGCGCACGTATCTGTTCCGGGTGTCGGAAGCCGGTTCCGTCGACTTGTGCTTTGAGCATTATGGGCCGCATGCTGGGCGCGGAACGGCCAGTGACGAATCGACGTGCTTTGTGGACGGCGTCTCTGTCTGTCGCGTGGATTGGGACGTGCCGGAAACGCTTTCCCTGAGCCCTGAGACGCGAATCAACTTGTCGGCGGACGGGACGCTCAACTTGGCTTTCACGGGGACAAACGTCGTGCGCGCCGTCCGAAAGAAAGGAGTGCCGTCTGTCGGCCGTGTGGAGGGGAACGTGCGTGTCGTCGATGCGGTTTCGTGTCCCGATTTCGTGTCGGGGCCGGGCACGTTGCTGGTCGAGCGAAAAGGATCGCTTGTGGTGATTCGGTAAGGGCGTTTCGGATGAACAGCGTTTCATGTGCCTGTGCGGCGGCCGTCCTCTTTTCCGTCCTCGGCGACGCACATGCGTCCTCCGCCCAGCAGTTGGAGGCGCGAGTGCGCGAGACGGCGGGCGGACCACAGATCTTCGTCAATGGCGAGACTGTGCCGCCGCGCATGTTCTTCGGCAAGCCCGGTGCAGGGCTGCGGATGCTGGACGGGGATCGGTGGACGTCCTTCGCGTTTGAGTTCGCCGCTCCGTCGACTTGTGATCGCGTCAGCGTCCATCTGCGCTTTCACCGAATCAAGGGCGGAGTCACGCGACTGCGCAAGTTCCGCGTCCGTGTGGACGGAACGGATGTCTTGCCGGGCGGGACGGCTTTTGACGCGGATGCGTCATTCGGCTCCGTCTGGAACGTCTGGCCGCGCACACGGGACTATGCGCGAACCTGCAGCAACGGTGTGTGCGAGGTGCAGTTCACGCCACTGCGGCCAGAGGCCGAGAAATTCGACTACCATTTCTACACGAAGTATTTTGGCATGGCGGCGGGCGCACGTTGCCGCTTTGAGTTCGAGGCGCAGGGACTGGACGGCTGCGCCTGGATTCGTCCGGCGGCCTATTCCGTCAAGCCGGACGGCAAGCACACGTCACTGGTGCTGAATGGCGTCGACGCCCTGACGGCGACGGTCGCGAAGGCTGCGGCCGTCGGTGTCGACTTCGTTTCTTACGACATCCCAGACGTGTGGCAGGAGGCGGGCGATGACTTCACCGAGCTGGATGCCCTGACGGATCGCATTCTCGCCACCAATCCGAAGGCGCGGCTCATCCCCCGTGTCAGCGTCAACGCACCGCTGTGGTGGCTGAAGGCGAATCCCGACCATCGGATGCAGTTTGCCGCCGAACATGTTGGCAACGTCCCTCGGCAGTCGTGGGGCCGTGGGCTGCGCCCGGACATGGCGGCCGTTTCAAGTCGTCTTTACCAACAGGCGGCTCTCGATTATGTCACGCGGTTTGCGAAGCACATGATGGCGCGGTATCCGGCGAACTTTGCGGGCATTCATCCGACGGGGCAGAATACGCACGAGTGGTTCTACTTGGACTCCTGGAACAAGATGAATGGCTATGATCCGCAGACGCGCAATGCGTTTCGCACCTACTTGGGCGACCCGAACGCCGAAGTTCCGACCGTGGCCGAAAGGTGTGCGCTGTCCCAGTCGCAGCGTCTGCTGGACGGGGAGACCCAACGGAAATGCCTGGCCTTCAACCGCTTTCAGCAGCGTGAGATGTCGGACTTTCTGGTGCGACTTGCGCGCGCCTGCCGTGCGGCGACGGAGGGAAAGAAGCTCGTCGTGCTCTTCTATGGATATTCCTACGAGTTTTCCAGCCACCGCTGCGGGCCGGCCAATTCAGGGCATTATGGCGTCGAGAACCTGCTTCGGAAAGCGGACGGCGCCATCGACATCCTCTGTTCGCCGGTTTCCTACCGCGACCGTGCCTGGTGCGGTTCGGCTCCGAACATGAGCTGTGGCGAGACGGTCATGCGACACGGCATCCTCTGGCTGAACGAGGATGACTCGCGGACATATCTCGATCATCGGACAGCGGCGCATGTGCACGAGGGTTCGCTTGTGACGCGGGAACAGTCGAAGCAGGTCTTGTTGCGCAATACGGCTTCGGCAGCGATCCATGGCTTCGGCACGTGGTGGATGGACTTGCCGGGCTACGGTTGGTACGACTCGAAGGAGCTTTGGGACGTTCAGGCCTCGTTGAATCCGCTGGATCGCCGCCTGTGCCGCCGAGCCCGTCCCTACGAGCCGCAGGTCGCGCTCATCCAAGACGAGGAGTCAATGCTCCATCTTCTGCCGGATTCGGCGGCGGTCGGCGACAAGCTCCTTTCGTGGGCGCGCAAGGCCGTGAGCCGTGCCGGCGTTTTGTCTGGGCAGTATCTCCTGTTTGACGTGCTGGAAAAGCCGCTTGCGGCGAAACTTCAGGTCTACCAGAGCTGCTGGTGTCTCTCGGATGCCGAAGTCGAGACGTTGATTGCGGGCAAGAGGGCGAATCCCTGTTGGCGCGTCTGGTGCTGGGCGGCGGGTGCGCAGGACGAGTCGGGCACTCTGGACTTGGCGCGCATGAGTCGGCTCAACGGTTTCAAGATGGCGATGCGCGACAGGGCGTCCGATTCGCGGACGCTTGCACGTGCAACATCCGTTGGCCTGTCGAACGGCCTGAAGAAGGATCGGTGGTATGGCACGAATGGCGAGACGGGCTTGGCTTTCTACGCGGCGGACGCAAAGCCGGAAGAGGTGTGGGCAACTTACCTGGACGGGCGTGCGGCACTCGCGGTGCGGGCGGACGCTTTCGGTGGCGGCGACATCTTTCTGGGCGTCCCGGAACTTGCGTCCGAAATGGTGCAGGCCTTTGCGTCGTTGGCGGGGGTGCCTTGTTATCTGCCGCGAGAGGACGTCGGAAAGGCATGCGTTTGGGCGGCACTGGGGACGGATGAGAGTCCCGATTCGGGCGTTTTCGCGATTCAGGCGATGCAAGATGCGAAGATTCGGTTGCAGGTGCCGATGCAGGGCGAAGTTCGGGATGCGTTGTCCGGTGAGAGGGTCGGCAATGGCCCGGAACTGCCCGTTGAACTTCGGCAGGGCGAGGTTCGCGTGATGACAGGGCGAGCCGAGAGGCCGCTGAAGGTGCTGATGATCGGCAACAGTTTCTCGATCTCGTGCCTGACCGATTTGCCGCAGGTCGCGGCGGACTGCGGCAAGGCCCTTGATCTCGCGTCGCTCTACATCGGCGGCTGTTCGCTGGAGCGGCATGTCACGAACATCGCAAATGAGAAGAAGGGGTTGCCGGGGACGTATCAGTATGACCGTCAGGTCGGGACAGGACCTCGGCGCACGGTGCGTGCGGCACGTCTGACGGACGCCTTGAAGGAAGAGAGGTGGGATGTTGTCACCATTCAGCAGGCAAGCCATCTGAGCTGGCAGAGATCCACCTATCATCCATGGGGCGACGAATTCGTGAAGACCGTGCGTGAACGTGCGCCACAGGCGAAGATCGTCGTTCAGGAGACGTGGAGCTATACGCCGTTTGCCGACCGATTGGCGAACTGGAAGATGACAGCGGACGAGATGTATGGCCGACTGGCGGCGGCTTACGCCGATTTCGCGGGGGGCTATGGCTTCGAGTTGATTCGCATGGGACGGGCCGTGCAGGAGTGGCGCCGACGGCTTCCCGTCGTGTATGGCGACCATTCGTTTGGCGGGGATGTCGTCGGTGGGCGATGGCAGAAGCCCGATGAGCATTTCCGCCGAAATCCCGACTCGACCTGGTCGCTCACGTCCGACCCGTTTCACCTGAACGAGAAGGGCGAATACCTGCAGGCGCTTGTCTGGGCGGCCAAGCTGCTGGATGCCGACCTGACGAAACTCAAGACTCATCCGGACTGCGTGACGGACGAGGAGGCACGTCTCATGCGGCAGATTGCCGAGGAAGTCAAGCGAGCGTCTAGGCGCGTGTCTTTTGCTGACGATGACGGGAACGTGCGCACGGTTTGCCGCGAGACGGATGGGTTGGCGCGTGTGACGGTCTTGTTTCGGTCGCCATTTGCCACGACTGTCGAAGTCTCGGTAAACGGTCATTGGGCGGGAAGTGTGGCCGTTCCGGCGTCGTCCTCTTCGGCGGGAATCCCCGTTTCGTTCGATGCCATGTTCAATAAAGGCCTTAATCGCGTGCGGTTCTCTTGCGGACACTTGCCGGAAATCGTCGCCTTTGCGGTCTCGGATCCTGTGAAGACGATGGGGCTCGAGACCGAACTGTGGCAGAGGCGCATTGACGCAGCGGCGGCGCGTGGGGGCGGACGTGTGACGATTCCGGTTGGGCGTCATCGCGTGGGAGGACTGGAACTGCGAAGCAATGTCGAACTGCACCTTGAGGAAGGTGCGGTTCTTGAAGGCGTTTATGGGCTTGAAAACTACCGTATTTGGTCTTTGCCGTTTTCAGAGGGCACCTGGAGCGCGATTGTCGCGGGCGTGGGGGTGACGAATGTGGCGGTCACCGGGGCGGGAGAGATTTTTGGCAACGGCGGCGCATGGCCGTTGCCGTCCACGCCTGGCGCGAATCAAGAGGGCTTGCGTGCCCGTGGCCTCTTTTTCGCGGATGCGAAAGACGTTCGGCTGGAAGATTTCTCTTTACGCGATGTGGCCTGTTGGGGCATTGTCCTCAAATGCGTCGATGGCGTCACCGCGCGGCGCGTGAAGATTGACAATCATGCGAACTACAACAACGATGGGTTTGACGTCGAGGCGCGCAATGCCGTTTTCGAGGCCTGTGATGTTGATGCGTCGGACGATGCGTTTGTGCTGAAGTCGAACAATGCGCGTTTTGCTGTCGAGAACGTTCTCATCACGAACTGCATGGCCCGTAGCCATTGTTATGCGTACAAACTGGGAACGGCATCGCATGGCACGATGAGGAATGTAAGCATTGTCGATTCAAAGGCATTGCCGCCACGTCGCGACTTCCTTGTCGGAGACAACCCCGGACCGCACAACGGCAAGAAAGGTCAGCCGTTTTGGGTGAGCCGCATGGGCTATGATCGCTATCCGGCAGGGTGCGGAGCCGGATCTCTGGCAGTCGAGTGCGTGGACGGCGGTGCGGTCGAAGACGTCCTCTTCGAGAACATCGAGGTTTCAGGTGCGACTGTCCCGATCTTTGTGCGCGGTGGTACGCGCAAGGGGCGCAGCAATGGCATCCAGCCGGGCAATCGACGTGTCTTGAGGAACATCACTTTCCGAAACGTCCGCGGCGAGGCCGCAGGTTGGATTGCATCGAGTGTCACGGGCGTGAAAGGGTGTCGTGCCGCAAATGTCACACTTGAGAATGTTGACATTCGCTGTCGTGGTGCTGGCGTCGATCAATCGCGCAAAGCCTTGCGACAGCCTGTGCCGGATGTTTCGGGCGGATATCCCTGTGTGATGATGTTTGGACATATTCTGCCGGCCTATGGACTTTATGTTGATCAGACCGACAATCTGACGCTTACGAATGTGACATTCCGGCTCTTCGAGGGTGAAGTTGATTTGCGGCCTTCGATTGTAGGAGCAACTTCTGTAGGAGCAACTGCCCAACCCCCATTTTCGGGGGGTTGCCAGGACAGGAGAAATAGTCTATAATCACATCCATGTTTGATTGCAAGAGGAGCAGGTGGGGGCGGCGGATGATTCTCGTCGCCGTGGGCGCATGGGCCGCAGGGGTCTCGTCCGCCGTTGCGTCGGGCGGCGCGCCGACGTGGCCGGCGATCACGAACGAGACGCGTCCGTGGGTCTACAACTGGTGGATGGGCAGCGCCGTCGACGAGGCCGGGCTGGAGGCGCAATGCCGCGCGCTCGCCGAGCAGGGGTTCGGCGGCTTCCACGTCATCCCGATCTATGGCGCGAAGGGCCATGAGGCCGCTTTCAAGACCTTCCTCGGCGAGGACTGGATGCGGGCGTTCGCGGCGGCCGTCCGCATCGGTCGGGCGCACGGGCTCGGCGTCGACCTGACGACCGGGAGCGGCTGGTGCTTCGGCGGGCCGCAGCTTGCGCGCGAGCAGGGCTGCTGGACGCTCGCGAAGACGAAGGACGGCCAGTCGCCTTGGGTCGAGCCCGTGCTGACGGGCCAGCAGGTCAAGCGGGCCGGCCCCGGCGGACGCGGTCCGATGATGGATCCCTACTCCGTCGAGGTGATGGCGGCGTTCCTGAAACCGTTCACGGAAGCCTTCGACCGTCCGGGCGCGGCGAAGCCCCTGCGCCTCTACCACGACTCGTGGGAATACTTCGGCGCGGGCTGGACGCCCGACTTTCCCCGGCTCTTCAGGGAGAAGCGCGGCTACGACCTAATGGAACATTGGACGGCCTTCGCCGGAGGGCCGGGCGATGTCGAGACGCGGCGGCGCCTCAAGCACGACTACCGCGAGACGCTGTCCGACCTCGTCGTCGAGAACGTCTTCCCGAAATGGGTGGACTGGTGCCATGCGCGCGGCATCGAGACGCGCAACGAGGCGCACGGCTCCGTCGCGAACTGGCTTGACTTCTACGACCTCGCCGACTACCCCGAGACGGAGATGTACGGCTTCTTCGACCGCGACATCCTTGTCTCGAAGTTCGCCTCGTCGTCCGCCCACCTTGGCGGCAAGGCGTGGACGTCCGCCGAGTCCTGCACATGGCTGAACGACCACTTCCGCGAGACGCCCCTCGACTACAAGCGCTTCCTCGACCACCTGCTCCTCGCGGGCGTGGACAAGGTCTACTACCACGGCCTCTGCTACTCGCCGACGGACGCCGTGTGGCCCGGCTGGTGCTTCTACGCCTCGTCCGAGACGAATCCCCGCAATCCCCTCTGGCGCGACTTCGGTTTCCTGAACGCCTACGTGACGCGCGTCCAGTCGATCTCGCGCGCGACGGCGTGCGACGACGACCTCCTCGTCTACTGGCCGATCCATGACTTTTGGCGCAATCCGGAGGGCTTTGCGCTGCCAATGACCGTCCACAACCGGGCGACCTGGTTCGAGGCGCTTCCATTCGGACGCATCGCGCGGACGCTCTTCGATGCGGGCGTTCAGTTCGACTATGTGTCCGACCGTCAACTGGAACGGCTGACGTTCGGTCGCGGGTCGCATCGGCAGATTCTCGTGCCGACGGCCAAGGCCCTGCCGCTCGCGACGGCGCGACGGCTCTTTGCGCTGGCCGACGCGGGCTTCGAGGTCGTCTTTGCGGAATCGTATCCCGACGAGATGCCGGGCTTTCTGAATCACGACGCGGAGACGCGCGAGCTGCGGGATCTGTTCGCGAAAGGGCATCCGCGCGTCTCGCGGCGGGGCGTGCTCGACCTCGCGCAGGGTCTGCGCGTCGAACCGTTCACCGCCGTGCGCAATCTCGCCGCGTGGCGACGGGCGGACGCGGACGGGCGCACCTACTACTTCGTCGTCAACGGCGGCGCGGAATCGGTCGCTGAGGACCTGAAGGTGTCTGTTCTCTGCGGTGCAGCGTGGGAGATGGATCCGCTGACGGGCGCTGTGCGCGGCGCGCGAACGGCGGACGGCGCGGTGCGGGTGCGCCTGGGGCCGTGGGGTTCGTCCGTCTACGTCGTCTCGGCGACGCCCGACCCGGCCTCGGCCGTCGCGCCGGAGCGGCCTTGCGGTACGCGTCTCGATCTCGCGGGCGACTGGACGCTGACGCCCGTCTGCGGCGGGCCGGTGTTGCCGAAGCCCCGGACGATGCGCACGCTCACGAGCTGGTCGCGCACGGAAACGGGCGCGGAGGAGCCGTTCTGCGGCACGATGCGCTACGCGCTGCGCTTCGCCGCGCGCGCGGACGGCGGTGCGGCGGTTCTCGACCTCGGCGACGTGCGGCATTCGGCGCGCGTTTGCCTGAACGGACGCGACCTCGGCTGCCGGTTCATGCCGCCGTATCGCTTCGACGTGCCCGCCGGTGTGCTCGCGGCGGAGAACGAGTTGGTTGTCGACGTCACGAACACGGGCGCAAACCGTCTGCGGTGGAATGACCGGACGGGCGTGAAGTGGAAGTATTTCGAGGACGCGAACATGCGCTCCGTGGAAGGCACGTGCGGCGGCGCGGGCGTCCTCGACGCGGCGACGTGGCCGTTGGATGACGCCGGTCTCCTCGGCCCCGTCAGGCTCTTCACGCAGAAGCCGTGAAGATGTCCGCCTCCCGCCGTGACGGCCCTGTCGTCTGCATGCGGTTGCACCGCAACGCGGAATTTGATACACTTTACGCTCAACAAGGCATATGATGTCTGCAATGGAGACGAAAATGAACACGGCGACAGAATCGAAGGGCATAGCTGATGCTTGGCGCGACTATAAATTGCACACAGGCAGACCGCGTCGCATCTACAAGGCATACCCGGAGATTGGGCGTGGCGGCGTGGATCATGACCTGCCGTCGCATTCTGAGGTTGTGCGCATGTTCGACCGAGCTTTGAATCCGACGCTCCTTGAGCGACTTCGGGGTTTCTTCAGAGGTTTGGGAGTCACGCCTTATGTCGGCTGAAAGTCCGTTCCTCCAAGTCCGCGATTTCTATTTGACGCGCTATCGTCCGCTGTACGACCATTTTGTCACGAATGGCGAGGTGCCACAGGAACTTCATGCGGAAGTCGCGGCGGCGTTTGATCATTTGTTCAGGTGTTCGTCGGACGGCGAAGTGTCTTTACGCGGTAAAGAGGCGTTTAAGGTGATTGCCCATATCAAGCGGGCAACATTTGATGCGTTCAAGGTCTTGTTCAAGCGTGAAATTCGTGAGCAGTATGACAAGCTCCACACGACGGCTTACGCCGATGTTGACAATGGCGAGTTCCTTGCCGAAGTCCATTCGGCATGGGTCGAGGCTTGCGACATCGCCAAGGAGGCGCGCAGGCTCGAGACCGCTTCTGGCGACATCAACACAGAAAGTTGGCACGCGGCTTTCGACAAGTGGAATGAGATTGTCCCTTATACCAAGAAGTTCTCCGAGTGGGCGGCCAGCAAGAAAGTTGCTCGTGCAGCGGCCAAAAGCAGAAGAATGCTTGTCATCAATATCCTTTGGAACGTGGGCCTGACGGTGTTGGGCGCCATATTGGGTGTTGTCCTTTCAAAAGTCATTGGTTAGGGTATCCGTCGAATCTTGCCTACGGCATTCCTTACCGTGAGAATGCGGGCGAGTCTGCGCAAATGAGCCTGTCGTTTTTGCGCAAATTGAGCGAAAATTTTCTGCGCAAACGAGACCTACCCTGCGCGGAAAATATGGTATACTGTCCGCTGTCAAACCAAAGGAAGGTTTTGCCCATGCCAAAAAAGAAGAAAAGACTCGTCTGTCTGTCGTTCGCCGCAAACGCGGCGGAGGGCGGCCTGTGGCCGTCCGCAGGCGGTTCTAATC